>JAGQQS010000104.1 GCA_020426105.1 Planctomycetaceae bacterium | reverse complement strand
GGAGCGAGTTCCGGCGTGTTAAACAGCCCACGAATTGCCGGAACTCGCTAGCGCTCGGTCCGGCCTACGAAATACAATCCCTCATTTCAAGGCTGACATTGCACTAGATCCTGCGACCGGGCTGAATCATGGGAAGCGATGGGTCCTGCGGGATCATCGACGATGCCGCGGGAAGATTCACCTGGGATGCCGCAGGCGGTGTCAGTCGGGGCCACTTTGGGGGTTGGATAATCCGTTTCACAGCATCGGGCGTGCCTTGCTGCGGCGGTGCGGCAGGCGGAGTCGGCGTCTCTGGCCTGATGGCCTCTGCGGGAGCGGACGGTGGCGACACCGGATGCGGCAATGCTTCGATCTGTGGCATATTTGGATTTGCCGGATGCTGAGACTGGTGTGGTGGTTCTACCAGTGTGGAGGGCAGATCGAGCATTTCATCCGGAGTGAATCCAGGTTGCGTCGGCACGAGTGAGTCATCCCAACCGTTTTCCCGCAGAGGTTCCGCCAGATTCCCGTGCGCGTCAGTTTCCGTGCCCGCCGTCGCCCCACCAAAATACTTTCGGATAACCTGTGTCGATTTTTGATCCGAGTTGCGATCAGGTTCCTGCGTCAGGCAACTTTCCGGTGCAAAGCAACCCGGATCATAAACCGGCTGGCTGCCGCAATGCGTTGAACGCTGAAGTCGTTCCGCCCGACGTCGTTTAGCCCGCGCTCTCCACCCTTGAACTGTTTCCATGAGCGTGGTTCGCTCGCGACACTCAAGGCGAGGTGCGCTCGCCGCTGGTGGAGTTACACAGCCTTCGGCATAAAAATCGGACGGCAGCCGCGAAACCTTTCCGCTCCATCCGTCTCCGCATTGCGGAGTCATGCTTTGATTTGACTCGTTTGTATTTCCATTCAGCCAACTGACACTCTTCACACGAGAAACACCCAGCGCAGGTGGCGCTGGCACTGGTTCTCTCGCCGGAGCCGATGGAGGAAATGGCCTGACGGATTGGTCTGGCGAGGTTCCGCGTGGGGGGGCTGAATCGTATTCGTAGTGCTCCGGATCGGAATCAAATTCGTCAGCATGACGAATCGGCACCGGCACAGGATCGGGTGAGTGATAGACACTGTCCGACTGCCGTGCTTGTCGACCAGCAGAACAGCCTGACAAGATCAGAATCGCTACCGTTACCAATGAATTCCGTTCAAATCGCATCCGACATCCCTCCGGCGATTGCGACACAGCGACCGATTCGGCACTGCGCACGCATGTATTCCATAATCCTCGCAGAGATGGTTTCGGCGTTTTCTGCGACTGTTTCGGCAGGAGCAAATAGAAAACGGGGAATCCGCGACAAACAATCAGTCGAAAACGCTCAAATTGCCAGCGTTCCGGCTTCGTTCTGTTGAGCGGCTCGCGACGGAACTGCCGAAAATTCAGTTGGTGCGGATGATGTCACAATCAGTGCGTTAGAACCCCTCACAAAACCTGCGTGAGCCACCGAGGTTGTGTGAGGGGCCAAAGTCGTGGATGGGACGCGCCACGATTCACGGTGGAACAGGCGAATGTGGAACTCGGTGGGAAGGATTGGTGGAGTTGCGTGCCGCTGAGCTCCGAACCGTGCCGGCGTTTTTTCCGCACAGAGCACTCTCGTTAACGCCTCGCGTCGACAGTAAAAGCAGGAAGGTAATTTCACCTCAGGTCGATATCTCCCCGCACGACTCAACAGCCTACCGCTCAAATTGCTGCGGCAGTACACTTCACCGCAGAAGCTTCATTTCTTGATCCAGCACTCACGGGAAACGATGATGAGTACAGGCATTTCACTCCAGGGGAAAGTGGCACTTGTGACGGGCGGGGGGCGAGGAATCGGAAAGGCGATTGCCCGTCGATTTGCAGAAGCTGGTGCGAACGTCGTCATTGCGAGTCGGAAGCTGGAAAATCTTCAGGCCACCGCGCGCGAACTGGACGGACTGCCCGGAAAGGTGCTTCCCATTGCCTGTCATGTTGGACGACTGGAGCAACTTCAGAATCTCGTCAGCGAGACCGAAGCTCAACTGGGCTCAGTAGACATTCTGGTCAACAACAGTGCCACGAATATTGGTCAGGGACCGTCGCTCGATGTCACTGACGAAATGCTCGACAAGATTGTCGATATCAATATTAAAGCGGCCATTCGTCTGGTTCGCCTGACAGTTCCGCAGATGATGAAAAAAGGCACCGGATCGATCATCAATATTAGTTCCATCGCGGGGATCGAACCGCAACCTCAAGGGATGCTCTACAGCTTCACGAAAGCCGGCCTGATCATGATCACACGCAGCTGGGCACGGGAATTCGGACCCGCGGGTATTCGATGCAATGCCATCGCGCCAGGATTGATTCAAACCGACTTCAGCGAACATTTCTGGAAGAACGAAGAATATCGGAAACAGCTTGAGCAGACTCAGCCAATTCCCCGTATCGGGCAACCGCACGAAATCAGTCATGCGGCTCTGTACCTCGCATCCGCTGAAGCATCATTCGTCACGGGACAGGTGTTCGTCATCGACGGCGGAATGACCACCTGAAAAATCCGGCGATCGTTCGTTTTCAAAGTGTTGCAGCCAGTCTGCCTGAAATCGGGAGTTGATCTTATGAGTTTTGAACCGGAAATCCTCGCGCTTTCCAAGCGCGCGGAAGAGTACCGAGCCAGACTGCTGAAGTTCATGGACGAACAGATCTACCCGAATGAAGGGACCTGGCAGGCTCAGGGTCAAGCGGGCGATCGCTGGCAGCCGCGACCCATTGTGGAAGCATTAAAAGCACAGGCGCAGGCAGCAGGTTTATGGAATTTGTTTCTGCCGGAAAGCGAGTTGGGTGCAGGCCTGACGAATCTGGAATATGCCGGATTATGTGAGATCATGGGACGGGTACCGTGGTCGGCGGAGGTGTTTAACTGTTCGGCTCCGGACACCGGCAACATGGAAGTTCTGGTACGGTACGGTACAGAGTCGCAGCAGGCACAATGGTTGCAACCGTTGCTGGCGGGAACAATTCGCTCGTGTTTCGCGATGACGGAACCGGACGTTGCATCTTCCGATGCCACGAACATTCAGGCCCGAATTCAACGTGCTGAAGATGGCAGCGCCGAGTATGTGCTGAATGGGCGGAAATGGTGGATATCCGGTGCTGGAGATCCACGATGCAGAATTTGTATTTTTATGGGGCAGACAGATCCGACAGCCGCGCTTCATCAACGACAATCCATGATCCTCGTGCCCATGCATACGCCCGGAATCACGATCAAGCGAATGCTCACCGTGTTCGGATATGACGACGCTCCACACGGGCACGCTGAAATGATATTTGAAAATGTACGCGTCCCGGCGGAGAATCTTCTGCTTGGAGAGGGCCGCGGATTTGAAATTGCTCAGGGACGTCTGGGCCCCGGGCGAATTCATCATTGTATGCGACTGATTGGATTGGCCGAGCGAGCTCTGGAATCAATGTGTCGCCGCGTGCGAGCGAGAATCGCGTTCGGCAGGACACTCGCAGAACAGGGAACTATTCGGGCGCAGATTGCAGATTCGCGGATTGAAATCGAACAGGCGCGGCTCCTGACCCTGAAGGCCGCTCATTTGATGGACACCGTGGGAAACAAAGCCGCGCGGACCGAAATTGCAATGATTAAAGTCGTGGCGCCCAATGTGGCCCTGCGGGTTCTTGACCGCGCCATTCAGGCACATGGTGCAGCCGGAGTGAGCGACGATTTCTTTCTGGCGGACGCCTGGGCCGCAGCCAGAACCCTGCGACTGGCAGATGGTCCCGATGAAGTTCATCGCGAAACGATCGCGCGGCTGGAATTGCGCCGGCATGAGTGAAAGGCCGGCAGCACTAAAATTACTGATCGGTGGGTGACTTTGTTTAGAATACGTTGGCTCGATGAACACTTGGTTGAGAAGCGTTACTCAGGCGAGTAAAGTGAACATTGGACATTTTAAAGAGCCACTGACAAAACCTGGGTGAGCCGCCAGTTTTTTGGTGGTTCCAATCGACACCTGCCGCTGGCACCTGCCTCCGCCCCTCACATTCTGCAGTCTTCCCATGCATCAGCTTCACCACGCCAGATTTACTTTGCCACAACCATCGCGGTCCGGCCGCCTAAACACGCTGTGGGGAGGACTGTTCGGAGCTGCCGGTCTGATCGTCGTTCTGGTGTTCCTGCTGCGCCAGGGGCCGCCGCGGATCGAACAGGGGAAGAAAAGCCTGACGGTCTATTGTGCTGCAGGAATGCGAGTCCCTGTCGAAGAGATCGCGAAGGATTACGAGCAGAAATATAACATCTCAATCGAACTGCAGTACGGCGGCTCAAACACATTGCTGAACCAGTTACAGGTGAATAAGTTTTCACACGCCGATTTGTTTCTGGCGGCGGACGATTTTTATACCGATAAGGCGGTGAATGACGGACTTGCGGTTGAGACACTTCCGATCGCCCACCAGCGGCCCGTCATAGCCGTTCGGAAGGACAGCGCGAGTCAGATCAATTCACTGGAAGACCTCCTGCAGCCTGGAATTTCGATAGCCGTAGCAGATCCGGAACAGGCGGCCATCGGGAAGGCCGTGCGGAAGCTGCTGGAGAAGATCGAGATCGATGGCACAAATCGCTGGAAACAGCTGGAAGAACGTGTCACGGCGGATGGTGTTTTTAAGCCAACTGTCAATGATGTCGCGAACGATGTCACAATCGGTGCCGTGGACGCGGCATTGGTTTGGGATTCGACGCTTTCCATGCCTAAATACAACGAGAATCTCAAAGCCGTGCTGATTCCGGAACTGGAATCGGATCCGGACCTGATCAGTATTGCGGTGCTGAAGTCTTCCCTGGATCCAACGGCAGCACTGCGGTTTTCCAGGTTCCTTACTGCGCGCGATCAGGGGTTAAGAACTTTCGAAAAATTCGGGACGCGACCTGTCGAAGGTGATGTCTGGGCCGAGCGACCTGAAGTGTCCTTTTTCTGTGGAGCCGTCAATCGCCGGGCTATTGAGCGAGTGATCGAAGAGTTTCAGGAACGGGAGGGGGTTGTTGTCAACACCGAGTACAACGGCTGCGGCACTCTGACTTCGCAGATGAAGGCTGTCGCGAACCAGGCCACTGAACTTGGTTTCCCGGATTTCTATATGGCCTGCGACCGTTATTATCTTGACAACGTCAGGGATTGGTTTCAGGAAGATGTTGACGTGTCTGATGTGGAAATGGTGCTCGCGATCCCCAAAGGCAGCACGACCGTCACCGGGCTCGCGGATCTGGTGAAGCCCGGCGTCCGTGTTGCCATCGGGCAGCCGGATCAGTGCACGATCGGCGCCTTGTCGCGGCGGATGCTGGAAAGTGAAGACCTGTATGGGAAGCTGAAGGAAAAACAAAAGGCGGACGGCGAAATAGTTGTCGAAAAAATGTCTTCAGCACTTCTGGTGCCGGATGTGATTGCCGGCCATGTGGATGCCGCGCTGGTCTACATTTCAGATGTTCTGCCAAATATCGATGATGTCGATATTGTCCGCATCACCACGACGTCCAATCTGGCTGTTCAGCCTTTCAGTATCGCCAGAACGAGTGACCACAAATATCTCGCGCGTCGGTTGTTCCGCCGGATTGCCGAATCCTCGAAAGCCTTTGAATCGGCCGGGTTCCATTTTCGGCTTACCCCCACCCGGAATCTTTCACCGGAAGGCGGTTCGTTATGACGAACACGGTGACGCGGCGCGAGCTTTCCGGCGAGAGCGGGAATTCGTTGACGCGGGGTCCGAACGCCGGGCAAATTGTGCTGTCAAATCAAATTTTTTCCGGTTGCATGCTCATCATCGGCGGGACCTATGTCCTGCTCATCGTGTCAATGCTGCTGGCGGATGCGTGGTATGTTGTTGAAAAAACAACGTCCACCGCTGCCGCTTCCTCTGAACCATGGAAAGCCATGCTCCGCGAAAATCCAGTCGCAGTCGCGCTATCCGACCCTAAAGTTCGATATTCCGTGTGGTTGAGTCTCGTCTCCTGCACTTTGTCGGCTGTCCTGTCCGTGATTGTTGCTGTTCCGATCGGGTATTTGCTTTCACGGCATCGGTTCCCGGGGAAACGTCTCCTGGATGCCGT
>JAGQQS010001251.1 GCA_020426105.1 Planctomycetaceae bacterium | reverse complement strand
CAGGTGCTGACAGAGGAACTGGCCAAAAGAACCGGGCTACAGCTGCCGGTCGTGCAACAGTGGCCGACAAAAGCGTCTGTGGTTATTGCGCTTTCTGTTGTTCAGAATCCTCCAGCATGGAAGGAAAAACTACCGGCAGACGCAGTGAAATCAGAGTCTCTCACACGGTCCGAAGGTTTTTCAATTCAAGTTGTTCCGGCAACCGAAGAACACCAGCCGGACGTGGTCTTCGTGACCGGCGCTGATGCTCGAGGACTACTGTTCGGCGTGGGCAAGCTGTTGACGAACCTTGAATGGGAGCGAGGTTCGATTCGTCTCAGTACTGAGTTTAGCGTGGACCTGGCCCCCAATGTTCCGCTGCGCGGACATCAATTGGGGTATCGCGCTCGAGCCAACAGCTGGGACGCCTGGACGCCGGCTCAGTTTGATCAGTATATTCGGGAGCTGGCGATCTTTGGGGCCAACGCGATTGAGAATATTCCCTTTGAAGATACAGACATCTCCCCGCATATGCCGGTCTCACGCGAAGTGATGAACGCCGAGATGTCCCGCATCTGTGCAAAGTACGATCTTGAGTACTGGGTCTGGATCCCGGTCCAGTTTGAATTGCCGGATACTTCCAAAGAAGATGAGTACCTCAAAACTCAGGAAGCATTCTACAAATCCTGCGAGCGTTTGGATGCAGTGTTTGTTCCGGGAGGTGATCCAGGCCATAACGAAGCCAGTAAACTAATGCCCTTTATGAAACGAATGGGTGCGTTACTGCAACGACATCATCCGGATGCGAAAGTCTGGATTTCCCTGCAGGGATTTAAGCCAAAGAGCGTCGAGGATTTTTTTTCTTACGTGAATGAGCATAGCCCGGACTGGCTCGGAGGCGTCGTGATGGGCCCCGGCAGCCCTCCACTGGAACTGACCCGCAGGCTGCTCCCGGAACGCTACGCGCAACGCTGGTATCCGGATATCACGCACATCGTCCGTTGCCAGTATCCCGTTCCGTGGCTCGATCCTGCCTGGGGACTCACGCTTGGACGCGAACCTGTCAATCCGCGTCCCACGGACTATACGGCCATCTATCGTGATGGCTATCGATTTACCGATGGTTTCCTGACGTATTCGGACGGGATTCACGACGATTTCAACAAGACGTTGTGGAGTCAGTTGGGGTGGAATCCTGAGCGGAATGCAAGAGAGATCGCCATCGAATACGCTCGATTTTTCTTTCGCCCGGAACAGGCGATCGCCGGGGCAGATGCTATTTTTGGACTGGAGACCAATCTGCGTGGCAGTTTGGCCGACAATAGTTCGATCGACGGTACCCTGCTGTTGTGGCAGAAACTGGAGGCCGCCCTGCACGGCACTACGGCGGATTGGCGATTCGACATGTACCTGATGCGTGCTTACTACGATGCGTACACTCGCCAGCGGTTGTTGTACGAGACTGATCTGGAAAAGCAGGCTCTGGCTGTGCTTGCTCAGTCATCGACAACGGGGATCAGGCCTGCTCTCGATCAGGCTCGAGAGATTCTTAACCGTGCCACGACCCAGCATGTAAATCAACCGTGGCTTGATAAGCTTTACGCCCTTGCGGATTCATTGTTTGAACGTGTCGGCTATCAGACGCTGATGGAAAAACATCGGGCGAGTGGTTCTGAGCGCGGAGTGGTGATGGAATTCGTGAACTATCCTCTGAATAACCGCTGGTGGCTCGAAGATCAGTTTGCTGTCATCGAAAAACTGTCGGACCCGGCACAGCAGGCCGAGAAAATACAGGCCATCATTGACTGGGACAATCCTGCACCGGGAAGTTTTCATGAAATCATTGGCCACGTCGCCCATTCACCCAGCATTCCCAAGCTCTTCAACGGCGGAGACGCCATGCGTCACTACGTAGATATGCCCATGCCGACTCAGCGCTGGATGGGTGAAGCGCGGCGCGGCGTGCGGCTGGCATGGCACAATTATCTGAATGCTCCCCAATCGATGGTATATTCGGGGCTTGATCCCCAGGCAAAATACACGGTAAAGCTGTATGCTCAAAGACCCTCGCCGCTTGAGATCGATGGTGTTCGCGCAGCACAGATCCGCACCGGGGAAACATTCGACGAAGTCACGGAGCAGGAATTCGATGTTACGTCCGAGGCGCTGCAGGACGGAACAATAGAACTCACCTGGGAGCGGCTCGATGAAAGTCATCTGAACTGGCGGAACAAACACTACGTCTGCGAACTCTGGGTGATCAAACAGCCCTGAACTCATAGTCGTAGACAGCCCACGGAAGGGGGTACCGCGTTTGAATTCTGCGATCGTTGAACGAGGCACGGTTTGTTGGTTTGATCGCCCGCGGGCGCGCAGGCTGTTAATTTAGTCGCCCACGGGCTTGCGGGTTG
>JAGQQS010001250.1 GCA_020426105.1 Planctomycetaceae bacterium | reverse complement strand
TTCAGCGGATGGTGGCCAGCAATCTCGAATACATGCTGCAGCTCGCCCGCAGTATGGGAGTGGGAATGATTCTGGCCAATCAGAGCATGGCGGACCTCCGAAAAGGACGAGCGGATCTCATCACAGCTGTTGAAGCAAACTGCCGACTTCGTCAGTGGTTTTCAGTTTCGTCCCGCGAAGATCAGGAGCGATTGATCGCCAGCAGCGGACTCACTGTTGATAAGAAACTGTCGTATTCACGAACACTGAATGACAAAGACGAGCAATCTGAATCGTGGAGCGAATCCGAAGAAGTCGTATCGCGGTTAACGCTGAATGACATTCTGCTGATGAATGACCATCCGAAACAGAGCATTGTGAGAATCAGTCGAGGCGCCGGGTATGCACAGTATGGTGGAATGCCGGTCATCATCGAGACTGACTATCACATCACGAAGGAGGAATATGACCGACGACGAAATTCAGAGTGGCCGAATCTGACAGGCTCATTTATGCCAGGCACGATAACCGCACCAAAACCGGTCGTGAATGCACCAGCGCCACCGATCGATGATGGTCCGATCATCACAGATGAGGAGATCGGCAGAGCGACGCCTTCAGATGATGACTGGGCTGGTAGAGATTTGTACGAGGCACTGCAGAAGTCCCTGAAACGTTCTGGCGGAACGAGGAGACTTAAAAAATGAAACGATTCACTCTTGCCTGGCGAGATTTTGAATTGACCACAACGCTCACACGAAAAACGCGGCTCATGTCGCTGCAACAGGTGAACGCTTCCTTCTGGCCTTTCCACGCAAGCAGACGTCAGTGTCGGCGTCGTTTGGCTCAGCTTGAGGAAAATTGCTGGCTGAAGCGTGCGACAATTCTGGCTCATCCGCCGCTCAAGGCGGATCAGCCGCTCTATCAATGGGCACCTGGAGATGATGACCCGGACAGCGAAGAAATTGCTGAAGCGTGTCAAAGTCGGTGGGCTTGTCCGGCGATTCCGACGGATGTCATTGTGGCGAGCGAAAAGGCGGCCAACCTGATGGGCTCAACAGCCTGTGGGCTACCACGGCCTGAACAGTGGAACCACGACCTTCATCTGTCACAGGTGTTTGTGATGTACCGCCGACGACGGACCAAACTGGCTCAGATGTGGGTTGGTGAGCATTCGCTGCCAAAAGCGGGATATCGAATCAAAGACCCGGATGCATTTCTGGTGGATCGCAAGAACAAGGTTCGTCGCGTGATTGAGTGCGCTGGAAAATACGACGCCAAACAAGTGGAAAGTTTCCACGACCATTGTGCTGATCATGACCTTCCTTATGAACTTTGGTGAATTTCGATGAACACAACGACCAAACCACAATCAGCCATGATCTCCGACGACATGTTGCACAGCGTGATCAGTCAGATTGCGAGGTATCAACTGACGACATTTGCGGCAGCACAGCAACTGGAAACATTCGAGGGCCACGGGTTTCGATTTGTCAAAGCGGCCCTGAAGGAGTGTCAGAATCGAAAGTGGATTGGATCAGCGTGGCTTGATAGCAGCAGAAAATACTGGTTCCTGCAGCGGAAGGGAGCTGAGGCGCTTGGACTTGCAAAGACGAGAACCGGGCCGCTCTCAGAGCCCGCAAAAATCCGATCGGCTGGCCTGCTTTTCTTCTGCCTGCTTGGAAAACGACAACGGCATTTGTTGATGCCCTCTGAGTGCCGCCAGTATTTGGGCGGTGAACAGCAAGGTGGACTGCCATCCGGCTACTACTTTGTGCCTGATGAATCGCGATGGCTGGGGCTTGCCCGAATTGACGCGGGACATGCTGGTCGTTGGGACCGTGTGGTTCAATCAGTTCGTGAAGATGTAGATCACCATGTGAAAATCTCAACGCTGCAGCAGCTGATCAGTCGCCGGAGTTTTGAGATCACTATCGTCACTGTTTTGCCCCAGAAGGCGGTCCGCCTTCGTGAAACGATTTCCCGTTACCCGGATCTCAACCGGATTCCGGTGAAGGTGGTGGCATGTACCGAGCTGTTGCAACTTCTGGCAACGGCTCCTCAAAAGAAAGGCAGGTAAGTTCCGACACGGCTGTTGTCAGACGCGGGCTTCGAAGAGCGTTCCATAAAGCCCAGGCGTCGTGGCAGCAGCATTTCCCCCCTGTGGGTTTCATCGCTCCCTGCTCGGGAGCACGGAAAAATAATGAGCAAAGAACAACTTTACAAACCGTAAGTGATGCGGACGTTTAAGGGAACGCCGTTCACTGAATTGCTGGGAGGAACCAGCTTATGAGACGAGTGCGACGATACGGAAATCGGTGGAGAGATATATGGCCCTTCAAGAGGTTCTTTCCTTCGACCATCAACGAGCGTTTCTGTTCGAAATGCAGCTTGCCATATCAGGATGGAGCGATGCCAAAGGAGCAGTTCTTCGATTCCGAAGGCTCTCTTGGGTATTCGATCTATCCCTCTGGCTCATTTCGAAAGAATGAACGGGTTGCCGTCTTCGGGAGATGGAAAGCGTTCGGATCAAAATTTGATCTGTCGCCCTACATCCCCGTCGAAGAGTTGCCGGACCTTCTGATCCTTGTTCAGAAAGCTCTCGAACAGTTTCCACAGAAGTCACAGAC
>JAGQQS010001249.1 GCA_020426105.1 Planctomycetaceae bacterium | reverse complement strand
ATTTCTCCGAGACGTTTGAGGAGATTTCGGATCTCAATTCGGGCCCGAGGATCGAGGCCACTGGCTGGTTCATCCAGCAGCAGCACCTGCGGGTCGTGGAGCAACGTGCGTGCCAGTCCGATTCGTTGGGTCTGGCCGCGGGAAAGTTCATTGACCATGGCGTCCCGTTTGAAGGACATATCCACAAGTTCCAGTTTCTCCTCACAGACTTTTCGGCGGGCAGAGCCTTTGATGCGATAGGCCGCCGCAAAAAACTCGAGGTACTCCACGACCGTCATGTCGTCGTACACCCCAAAAAAATCCGGCATGAAACCGACAAGTCGTCGAATCTCTTCCTGATCCGTGTAGATGGATTTGCCGCACACATACGCTTCACCGTGATCCGGACTCAGCAGTGTCGCAATCATCCGCATTGTCGTTGTTTTTCCGGAACCGTTTGGCCCGATAAAACCAAAGACGTCGCCGTCCTCGAGCTTCAGCGTGATGTCATTGGCAGCAATCAGATTGCCGTAACGTTTTGTAAGGTTTCTTGTTTCGATCATGGATGTAGTTCAGTACTGACGAACGGTCACAGAATTTATTTTGATCGCCGACCCTTCCCGCAGCGCTGTGCAGCATTATGTGCAGCAGAATTCGTGAGAATTCTGATTGCATCACCAGCTTCGGAAGTCTCACGACTTCCAGCACCGGAGAAACGGCCGATTTTGAGCGTTAAAAATGCTTCACAGCGTTGTTGCCCTTTACCGCTGCCTTACAACGGCCGCAGGATCTTATCTTGTATGATTTCATGCTTCGCCGGGGAATGAGCCTGAATGTTCCTCACGTTGTCTTCCGAACTCACAGCTGCCACAGGTTTAGCCATTTGTGAATCTTCGTCACCTGCAACACGCTGCACTGGCAACAACAGACGAACGACTGTCTGCGACTCGGTTGGCTTTACCGCTGTTCCGTTAACGATCAATTCCGCGAGAGGCTCGTCGAGTGTGCCCATGACAAGAACTGTATTCAAATGAATGACATCACTCACTTCATCACGTCGCAGCGCGTTATTCTGGAGCTTTACAAACGTTTCGCCGCCTGGCACTTCGTACAGGGACACCATCATCATGATGTCGAGCAGATTGGTGCCACGGGTATTGTAAAATGACTTTATTTGTATCTGATTAGGCACGTTGAGTGATGCAGACTGAGAGGTGTGTTCCTGAATTCGAACACCTTTTAGAAACTCACGCAGGTCCGACACAACCACTGAGGGATTGTCGCGTGACCATGGCGTCCCCGGCTCAATTAAATACGCGGCAGATGCGGCCTCGGGTGAGGGGTGATAAACACGATTTCCGAACACGACGATCCAGTCGTGAATGGGTGATGAAAAATGATGCGTGAATTTTCCTTCCAGCAGGCCACTCGGCGGCACCTGCAGATCGGATTCCACGGCCCTTGACTCGGACACATCCGCGATCGTTTCTGTCAAAAACGCCGATGAGCCGTCAGTCAGCAGCGGCACTGACGAAAATCCGGAACCAACCGCGTCATCGTGGTCGCCGCGATGACTCAACTGCCGCCCGAGCGTCACTCCCCCTTCACGATATAAACCACCGTACACATTCTCGGCGCGGCCGGACCAGGTGACAGTTGTCGGCAGTTTGTCGATGACCGAAGGATCGGCCACTGTGACAAATTGCCGTGGTTTTGCCGCGACTGAAATATGGCCGGAGTCTGCGGCTGAAATGCTGCTCCACGAACGTACGCGGACCGTCTGCTTCGAACCCGGCTGGGCGACATCCAGGACATCAACCTGACGCACGATCAGAGGCGCAGAACGTACTGCCACCCAGGACCATGCAAGGTAACACGCGGACGCAATCAGGATCGGAAATGTCAGCCATGTTAAGTGTGGCTTCTGCAACAACCGCACGACCAACAGGTAGTCCAGTGGACCGATGATGATCAGGAACGCCACGATTAAAAGCATCACATTCCAGGTAGACCAGCGTTGTGCGTCAGGTATCGCGTCCGAGACTGCAGCCATCTGCGTTGAAAGATCGGAAACACCCGAACTGGAGATGCGGCCACTGCGGGAAACACGATTTTCAGTGGTGTCTACCTGATGTCCAAAGATCAGCATTTCGTATAACTGCGGGAGCGAGAGCCACTGGTTCACTGGCTTCTCATTTAAATCCACTGCCAGCAATGTGATCTGCCCGGCCCCGTAACTCACACGTTGCATTAGAGGGCCATTGATCGAATCGACAACGGACCATGCCTGAGCGGAACGAAGCTGCAGCAGGGGAACAGCCTTGCGATACGTCTGCAGCTGACTGGACCCCGAGACATAGTTCTGCAGGGCTGACAAATCCCGACTCAACATGACCGTCGACTCAATCTGAAAGACCGGCTGCAGCCAGCCTCCCACCGATGACTGCAATAATTCCGGAAGCCCTGCGCCACAACTGACAATCAGATGCCCGCCAGCAGTGACCCATTCCTCAACCGCAAGCCGTTGAGTCTCCGAAAGCTCATAAGAGTCGACAAGATATAAGAAATCAGCACAGGCCAGCCCCCGGCTTGATTCCGGGACATCGGCGATGGACTCCAGCGGCATGATTGCGAGGTTCTCTCGCGAGGATTCCGCGGCCGCAAGTTCATTCGCCAGCGATGCCAGTGCCTC
>JAGQQS010000103.1 GCA_020426105.1 Planctomycetaceae bacterium | reverse complement strand
TCGAAATGAACCCACACTTGATCACTGCCGCAATTCGCGTCCATTCGCGGTTTAAACTCCTGTCCTCCTCCGCGCACTTCATTTGTCGTTGAACCCGAAAACTTCGGCCAGGTGCGAACCTGAAAGATCCAGACGATACATGATCTGATTGTAATTGTACTTTGGTGTTGCGGGCGACTGGGTGAAGGTGTTGCAATAGGTGCCTTCAAAGTAGATCGTGCGACCGTCATTCTGGTCAAAGAACGGATGATGGCAGGGATTGTAAAAGCTTTGCCCCGGGTGTGTTGCGATCTTCATCGTGGTCACGAAAGGCCCCTGGGCGGAATCGCTTTCTGAATAGAAGACTTCGCCCAGAAAAGATGGACTGCCTTTGTCCCATGCCTGTTCATTGGCAATCATCACCCAGCGGTTACGAAATGTATTGAAGTGAACCGTTCCCGCGTGAACCTGCACCATGCGATCTTTCACGTCGGCATCCTGTGGAAGGAAGCGAGCTTCCTGAATAGTCAGCAACCCGTTTTTCACCCAATGCCTTTCGTCCTGTTGCGTCACAGGGGGCGCCTTTGTCCAGCGCCAGATGAGCTGCCCGGCCTGATCCCGCATGGGTCGGGATTTGCGCAATTGATCCTGAGTCGGATTAGGATCCTGCAATTCTTCACGGCACGTAAAGGACTCATATGCGGAACGGTCACGAATCGCGTCGAGCGTCGCAGGGACGCGGGTTACCGGGAATGGATTCCCGAAGCAAATGTAGTCAATCCCATCGATTGTCTGATGAATCGGATGGTCACGGACAATTCGCCACGATTCGTTGAGATCAACAACATCCAGAACTTCAAACAAATTCCGCTCGGAATTCCACAGTGCAAGCCCTTGTTCCAGGGCTTCTGCCAATCCTTTCCGCCGTGAATATCGAGTGACAACTTGCGGCTGCTGTTCGGAATCTGCGACTTTGCAGACACCGTCAATCCAGACGACGCCGTTTCGATCGGGCACATCGATCATGGCCCGCGCGAAGCCGTCAGCATTCGTAAAATACTCCAGATCAATCCCCGTGGCCGGATCCAGGCCTCCTGCGGCTGGCAGCCTTGAAACCGCCCCGGCCGTCCGAAACAGACCCAAGGGATATGATATTCGATTCGTATCGCCCCAGAACCAATGCATTTTATCGCCGATCAGGATGGGCTGAATCGAGTCCTGCCCCACCACCATGCCTGAAATCAGCGGAGACTTCAAGGGTGCCTTGTGACCGAGGCGAACGGTGTCGAGATATAAATCACGCCCCGTGATGCGATAGAGCCGCTCGGCCGGATTTCTGCGTGTCATCCGGATTGTGGATGATTTTCCCGGCTCAATGGTCAGCCGCACGCCGGTGATCCCAAGTCCGTCCTGTGGAAAGTCGTAACCCGGAGACTGGATCTTAAAGAAGACACTGCTGCCAGCAAGCTCTGGTTCATGCAACGCCACCCAGCCGGCATTGTCAGTGATGTATGTGACGTCATCGACGGTCGTCAGTGAAACCATGGGAACACCACGCTGCGTCTCCTGATCAATCACCTGAATGCCAAAGTACTTTTCATGGCCGCTTGCGCCAGACTGTGCCCTGCAGGTTGTGACAGCAAATGTAATCACGAATATGGCAGACAGAAATTGAAATGGGCGCATGGATTACTCCGCGTTGAGTCTCGTTCAAAGTTCCCGCTGGATTCCGGCCGCGGCGTGGATCCAGCCAGCCGTGATCGCATTGTACACGTTCCGGAGGAAATATAACGAGTGAGATTCACATCGCGTTCTGATTGGGGGCCATCGTGGATTTCGATAATTCATCGAGGCGTCCAGTTTCGGGAGGGCGAAGTTACTGCTGAGCCGTCTGATTCCGCGGTGCCACAGCTCGGCAGCAGCCTCAACATCCCATGATGACGGGCATCCGCGACGACACACTTCAGATTGTGATTGCGTCTGCCGTGGCAAGGGGTTCGGACGCGGGCCAACGAAAAAACCGCAGCGAAACTCTGTGGTTTCGCTGCGGTCGAGAATTGATCAACTGTTGGATTGGGTTAACTCAACATCACACATCTGGTGATCAGTATGTGATAATTGCGTCAATCCCGAACACGGTTGAATTGAAGAGGTCGTCATGTCCCGGAGCTGCTGCTGTGTTCACCGCACCTGGTGCCCACATCTGACGAATTTCCGGACGAATGACAAGCTTATCCATTGGCGTAATGTTGACACCATAGGTCATCGTATTGTACGACGTTCCGTCGGCCTTGTACCATTCCTGACGGATACCGGCTTTCAACTTGTCGTTGATTGTGTAGAAGGCGTAGTTGATCAGACCGGTTGAGTTATCCGCGACTCCGGTGGAGGCGAAGTTGTTCCCCGGTGTGCCCAGATTAGACGACAACACGTCAAACTGATGCACGGTTGAAAACTTATCCGACCAGCTCTGCGTCAGAATAATGCTGTTGATTGAGCCGTCGCCGCGCCAGCCAAGGTTGCCGGCCGTCATCGTGTATGTCAGAGCTGTTGACTCTGAAATATTATAGATGAAACCGCCAAGGAAGCTGCTGCCACCGTTCAGCCGGTTAAACCCTGTGTCCATTCCAGCCGTCCAGCCGCCCATCACCGACAGATTGTCGCCGGCTTTGTATGTTGCCAACGCACCGGTATGGGTGAAGGGTTCGCTGTTGTAGAACGTCAGCTGACGGCTGAGGAAGAAGTTGCCACCGGATGGAATCACTTCGTAACCGACAATCGTGTAGAAGTGACCGACCTTAACCGACAGGTCGCCGATTGCGGCTTCCGCGTACAACTGTGGCAGTGCGTACTCGTAGATCCCATGGTTCCAGTCAGGATTGAAGTCGAATCGCCCGGGTTGATTTCCGAATGACTGAGCTTCATTACCATCCACGCCGTAGATCATTTCAGCGCGGAAACCCAGACCAAGGCCATTGCTGCCATCGGCCGTCTTGTTGAGGTACAGGCCCTGCTGATTAAGCTGGAAATTATTCCACTCTTTTGAGTTGCTCAGGCCGGCACCTGGGCCAAAGTTCACGTTATTGAAGGCACCGTTACCGCTGAAGGCACCATCGGGTCCGGACTGATAGCCGAACTGCGTCCAGCCTCCGAGGGTCACGCCGTGTCCCCAGTCGCCAAACAGACCAAGAAATCTGTCATCGGCTTCTGAGCCGCCACAGCCTTCGCCGCAGCTTTCGCCACAGGCATCACCCAGAATATCACCGCACGGTGCGGAACAACCAGGGTCGCACACTGAAGCCGGAGCACAGCAACTTTGCTGTTCACAACAGCCGTTACCGCAGCAACTCATCCCGGCCAGCTGGTCGGTGAGTTTCTGGCCAGCGTCTGCAAAAATCTGTTCACATTGCTGACAGTCACCACAGCCGGCAGAACCGCAACCGTCATAGGCATAGACGGTATTTGCCGCCGTCATGCCGCCGACCATCGCAATACCAGCAAGGATTGACTTCCATGATCGTTTGATCATCGCTATTCCTTTGCGCTCTTCCGTGAGTTTCCGTCAGCTTTCATTCCTCCCGAACGAAAACTGCCAGAAGACCCGATCTATCAGCCATCAAAGCTCGCTGGAGTCACTGCGAATAGCGAATTCTGTGGCGAAAATCCCTGAGCCCACACGGTGTGGTATTTGCTCCATCGGGGGTTCTTCTGGATATCGGCTGCTCACACCGTATTCCGGCCGGATTTTGCTACAGAATGGATAGAGGCAATGAGGTTTTTCAAATTCCACTGCACACAACTCGGCCTACCTGCGAACTTTCCCCAATCGATCCGAATAACGCAGGCTCCCTTTTTTGCAGGACTGGTGAACATGCGTCGGAGACAAATCACGGCGTAAGTGAAGGCACGTGCACATCAACTTTATCGTGCATCGTGTAAAGGCGCCATCTGGTCCCGTCATGCACCAGTTGTCCGCTGGATTTATTTTCTGCGATCGGACGCAGGGGGCCCCGCGGATCTTTGGTCCAGTGGACAAGATCCCGGGAGGTCGCCAGATAGGTACACCATTCCCGAGGTTTCGTGGGAGTACTTGTTCCATGCAGCACGGCAACCCATATGTCCCCCATACGAATCACCTGGTTCATCGCGATCATCAGCGAATCGTATGGTTCCGGCCCGGGAACGATCAGTGGATCGTCCGATACGTTTTTCCAGACCTTCATGTCGGTCGATCGGGCGAGCCAAATTCCTGCGTCGCGACGTTCATAGAATAAATTCCAGATGCCATCTTCAAAAAGGGCCGTCGGCGTGCCAATTGGACCTGCCGGGATTGGTTGTCCGTTGGTCAGGCGAACGTCCAGATTTCCCAGCCGTTGCCAGTGAATACCGTCGCTCGATTTCAGGAGTTGCGACTGGTCCTCAGCACTTTCGGCAAACATGAAATATTCATCGCCGCGTTTCACCACCATCATGTCCTCGACCCAGTAGTCGCTGACAATGGGGTTTTCCGAACATCTGGTCCAGGAAATACCATCGGAGGACGTTGCCAGCCCGAGATTCATTAAGGGGGGCTGTCGCGCCGGGTCATACCCTGTATACCAAAGCCGCCATCCGGATTCATCTTTCAGGATCCAGCCGCGTTCGCGAATCTTTGCGTCCCAGCGCCCCGCGTCGGCAGTGAATACGGGATTCTCCGGCACCGCCTGAAAGGCCACCGACACACTTGACAGGTCTTCGGCGACCGCAACAGGACGGTCGGCTGCAGCCAGCAACAATGCACCCAGGGTCACGAAGACGAATCTTGCGATTCCATGATTGTGCCTTGAGACCATGACGTATTTCCCATTCGCCTGAAGTTGATGGGCTGATGACCAGGTCGCACCTGTGATTCAGCCACCTTCAGTCTATGGAAAGATCAGGAAAATGCCAGCCAGCGCGGCGGCCTGCACAAGAGCGGCCTCTTCGTTAAATGGAATCTGGTAGTGCTTCTTCGGAGCACATTCACCCGGCCGGTAGTAGCCGAGCGTGTACTCACGTGAACAAACCGGATGCAGTGTCATCTGATAGGGGATACCTGCGAGCTGCGTCGCGAAACGTCCGGCCGAGGCGAACGGCTGCACAACGGGATGATACGTGTGGCCATAACGTTCAAGGGCCGGATCTTCAAAGTACAAAGGATAGTGATACAGATTTGTCGGTGCCCACTGAAGTACCGCCGGACTTGTCTGACGAGCAATATACTCACCGTTATCCAGCTTCTCGTTGAATCCCTCCGGCAACTGGTTTTCTTCGATATTACGCATTGCGTAGCTGAGGCTCGGGCGAATCTTGCGAATATCAGTCCTGAGTCGATTTTTCCCTGGCGCGTCCGTACTCTGCAGATTGTCGGCTGTCGCGACCTGCAAATCTGAAGTGGCTTCAACTTCGGAGGAGGCCACAGCGACCGGTTTCAGATCATAAACATCGACGTCATACTCATGTTCGGGCGGCAGGGTATGCTCGGCAATGTACGCGCTGGCAGCCATCCGAACATGCTGCGGACGCAGCTGCACAACCTCACGATTCTGCTCAATGAATCGTTCGGATTCGCGATGCCACCATGCCCCCAGGTTTTCGGGTTCGCCAACAGGCTGACACTGATTGCCGGGAAGCACCTGATCAATATACGAAGCATACTCATCCTGCCACGTCTCCATCCCTGGAGGACTTGTCGCAGGCGGCATTCCATTGTCCTGGATAGCTACCGGGACCGCAGCAGGGACAACCGGGACAGCCGGGACAGCCGGGACCGCAACCGGGGCTGCCGGGACCACCGTCGTGCTCTTTGAAACCGCGCGAGTCGCTGACGACTTATTCCGGGCAGGGCTTTGCGTCATGGCACTTTTTTCTGACGCGGGTGGCGACGGCACCAGGGACGCTTTCGCCCGCATCAGGCTGTCAGTGGTACGAGCTTCAGAAGCACTTCGATCTTTCCCTAACGGTTGTGTCAGCACAGAACCGTCTACCGCATCCAGAGTTGCACGACCCGCTTCTGCTCGGTCAGTGACGCCCCCGGCAGCAATTTCCTGTGTGGCCTGCCGCCAACGTGTGGCTGTGGCGCGCGGAATTCGGGTACCTGCCGCCTCGGCAGTACTGACCTTCTGGTGCAAGGCAGGCGTTGCCTGCAGCGGCGACGCGGGAATGGATTCTGCAACTGGATTTGAGCGTGCCCCTCGGATTCCTGCAGCCTCTGCGGTACTTACCGCGACGCGCGCGCCTCGTGGGGGGGAGATCCTGCTCTCCGCCGTGTTCGCTGGTATGAATTCCGGTGGCAGAGGTGACACTGGATCAGAGAGCACAGCGCGGCCGGTCGTATCTTGCGCCCGCGTCGCATCCAGCCCGGAGGTGAACGCGCAGACCGCTGCGAGTGTTGCCAAATGTCCGAACCGGAATTTACTCGAAACGTTCCCGCTAATCCTTTGGAGCGTGCTCCACAGAGTAGTTGGGTGATTCCTGAGTGATCGCGATATCATGTGGATGGTTCTCCCTAACCGAAGCCGCCGTGATTTCAATAAACCGAGCCTTCTCTCGCAGATCGCGAGTCGTCGCGACACCGACATAACCCATGCCGGATCTGAGACCACCAGTCAGTTGATACATCAACGGCTGCAGGGCTCCCTTGTAAGAAACGCGACCTTCCACGCCTTCGGGAACCAGTTTTGACTGGTCACCCGCCGGAGCATGGCCCTGCCGGTAACGTTCGCTGCTGCCTTTCACCATTGCTCCCAGCGATCCCATTCCCCGGTATCGCTTGAAGCTCCGGCCCTGGTAAAGAATCATCTCACCAGGACTTTCATCAACACCTGCCAGCAGACCGCCGACCATGACAGTCCACGCTCCGGCAGCAAGTGCCTTTGTGATATCTCCGCTGAACCGAATTCCTCCATCAGCGATAATTGGTATATCGGTTCCCGCAAGCCCTTTCGCTGCGTTTGCAATGGCAGATAATTGCGGAACACCGATACCGGATATAATTCGGGTAGTACAAATGGACCCCGGACCAATTCCGACCTTCACGGCATCAGCTCCGGCATTCGCCAAAGCCCTGGCACCATCGACAGTCGCCACGTTTCCGGCGATCACATCGATCAGCAGTTTCTGCTTGATCGCGGCAACGGTCTCAATCACATTCCTGGAATGCCCATGAGCGCTGTCGACGACCAGAACATCTACACCTTTTTCAACCAGTTGAGCCGCTCGATCAAAATCAAAAACTCCGACCGCAGCACCAACCCGCAATCGACCGCGCAAATCTTTTGATGCTCGCGGAAACTGCAGGTTCTTGTCGATGTCACGAATCGTAATCAGTCCCTTCAATTGATAATCATCGTCCACGAGGAGCAGTTTCTCGACTTTGTTTTCCAGGAGAATTCTTTCGGCATCCTCAAGCTTCGTATTTTCGGGAGCTGTGACCAGTCCGTCCTTCGTCATGATCTCCGAGATCGGTCGATCTTTCGATTCCAGGAAGCGCAGGTCCCGACGTGTCAGAATCCCGACCAGCCGCCCATTGACGGTTATCGGAACGCCGCCGATATTGCGTTCGTCCATAATCCGCACGGCTTCTCCCGCCGGCGTTTCCGGCGGCAGCGTGACCGGATCAACGATCACGCCGTGCTCGCTGCGCTTGACTCGATCGACCTGCAGCGCCTGCTGTTCGATCGACATATTTTTGTGAATAATGCCGATGCCGCCCAGCTGTGCCATGGCCACTGCCATATCACTTTCGGTCACCGTGTCCATGGGACTACTGACGACAGGCAGATTCAGAGGTATATTACGGGTGAGATTCGAACTGATATCGACATCGGAGGGAATGATTTCACTGTAACCGGGTTCCAAAAGTACATCATCAAAAGTCAATCCGCGGTAAGCAATGCGGTCCTGCATGGGGGAAGTCTCCTGTTTTCAGTGATGTAGAGTGTGTGCCGCGTCAGCAGAACACACCATTTTGCCTTTTCATTCCCAGTGGTGCGTCGCGTGTCACTTCACACACACTGCTCATTTGAGATCTCAAACCTGAAATCTCAGGTCCTGTTTCTTTCCACAATCGCGGCATGAACCCGGTTGGATAATCGAATGAGTGTTGCGATATCCATCTGTTCGGCGCGATCTTCTGTCCGGTGTTCCAGCTCTGCCAGCAGGCAGTCGACGTCGGCTTTATCCAGTTCTTTGCGATACATCCCGATCAGCACCGGCCGAATAAGCTTGCGTCGCTGTGAAAACGCACGCCTCAAAAAATCCAGAAAGAATTTTCTGTCATTGATTCTGGCTGCTGCGTCTTTGTCGCGCCAGATACTCACGATCGCCGAATCAACTTTGGGACGCGGCCAGAAGACATTCGGACCCAGCTTGCGCAGAATTCGGATGCTCGCCTGAGACTGAATCCAGACTGACAGTGCCGAGTAACCCGACGTACCGTGCTCCGCCGCCATTTTCTCTCCCAGCTCCCACTGAATCGTACAGACCATACGCTCCCACGGCAGATCCGAGGCGATGAGATTCGCAATCACGGGCGTGGCCACGCTGTACGGGAGATTGGCCACAAGCTTTAACTGGCCATTTGGCAGCGCGGCGACATGAGCACGGATCAGGTCACAGATTTCGGGTGCCAGTGTGTTCTTGTTCTTCAAAATGTCCTGATTCAGCAACGTGACATTGGGGTAACCTTCCACCGCCTCCGCGGCCAGCATCGACATATTCTGATCGACATCGACCGAGATCACATGCCCTGCTTCTTCCGCCAGAAATGCCGTCATTCCCCCGGTGCCTGACCCGACTTCCAGGGCCACATCGTTCGGTCCAAGACTCGCGTGACGCACCGCGAATTCGATCAGATTCACATCGATCAGAAAATTCTGGCCCAGATCACCGCGCGGGTTGAAGCCGTGCCGCGTAAACAGCTCCATCAACCACGATCGCGTCTGACGCTGCACGTCTCTCATTGGGGCGGCGGACTTTCGGTATTCAGCTGCGATCGCAAACTGGCAATCGTTTGAGCAGACAAAGAAGAGAAAACGTCGCTCAGACGACGCTCCAGAAGCTGATCGACATACTTGCCCAGGATATCGTTTTCAAGATTCACGAGATTGCCAATCTCAGCCGACCCCAGCGTCGTGACCTGCAGCGTGTGCGGGATCAAGGCGACTGAAAACTGGTCCGCAGTCACGTTGACAACCGTCAAACTAATCCCATCGATCGCCACAGATCCTTTCGGGACCAGCAATCGTTGCTGGTCAACGGCGGGAGTGAGCCACATATCGGTCCAGTCGCCGTTGCGGACAATTCGGCTGACCGCGGCGACACCATCAACGTGACCCTGAACGAAGTGCCCCCCCAGACGTGCATTCGCTGCAAGCGAGCGTTCCAGGTTAACTCGACTGCCGACCTTCAATCGCTCCAGGTTTGTCCTGGAGAGAGTTTCCTCGCCCGCTTCAAAGTCGAGCGAATCGCGTTCGATTGCAACGACCGTCAGGCAGCAGCCTGAGATCGAAATACTGTCCCCGATCGCGGCGTCGCATGCTGAAAACCCAGCGTCATCAGGAACAACCGAGAAGCGCAGCCCGACAGGAAGCGCGGCGATTTGCCTGACCGTTCCCTGTCCTTCCACGAGGCCCGTAAACATGATAGTTCAATTCAGTTGCAACGAATCTGCACTTTCGTCCAGTGCGGGAGACCACCGGGAGGCACCGGTTCAGGCCGCCACCGTCGATCGTTGCGTGTAAAGTTTATCAAAAACTGCATGGAATGCACGGATGCCCCAAAAGTTTCCGTCGAAACCGACTGCCAGGCGGTGCGGCCGCTAGAATCCCAAGCCTCGAAATTGCTTCAAAACCGCGTCAGCGGGGGTTTCCCGGAATCGAGGTCATCGTTATCCTGCGTCGCTTCGATTTCAGGACCACTCAATTTTGGCAAACGCCGGATAATCAGGATTGCAGACAAATGGCCAAGACCAATCGTAAACTCAACAAAGCCAATCACGGCCAGCGTCCAGCCAGCTCGAAAGCCCGCAAACAAAAGCGGAAACACGTGAAGCTGTCATAGCCTGCCTGGGGTGCAAATTAGCTGGAGTTTTCAGCCAGGCTGCCTGGAGTTCGCGGTCGGATTTCCGCGAACTCTGCTGCCGGTGATCCCCTGCCACCGCTGTTATTGACGTGGTCTGCCGGATCTGCGGGCATATCAGATCATCTGCAACACGGGCAGACTGATCGGGCTGTCCGGGGAGCGTCGGAGTTTGGGTGGCAGAACCGCGTGCGCGTATTCCCAAAGTTGTTCCGGCGTTTCAAAGTACTGGTCATAAACACCGTCGTTCCCGAACTCACAGTTATCCGTGCTGTACTCGCGGCAGATTTCCGGACGCGTGTCGTACGCTCCGCAGCGATGGTCCGCCTGCAGGTGTTGACAGTCCCCGGGGATGAGCAGGAACCACGACGCTCCGTCTACAAATACTGAAAACGGACCGTGCATCATGTACCACCGCATGTTGTCAAACTGCTCCCAGGTCTTTGGCGTATCGACGCCCATCGCAAAATAGCGGCAACAGCGGGCTGTGCAGTAGCTGCATAGAATCTCGCCAACCTTCAGGTTTTCGCGAATTGCGGTTTCGGATGTACTCATTTTTTTCTGTCTAACTGGAACTTGCGGGCGGACATGTGGTATTGAGTATACAGTAGCGATTCCAGCGCGATAAATCCACAATTGGCCAGCGCAGCGCAAAGGCCCTGTTTGTACGCTCCCACGCGCCGGCCCCGATGACTCCGCGCGGCGTAACGGCGACCGGTGGTCGATGTTCCGCGTCCCATCAATCAAGCCGTTGCTGGTCGAAATTCGCAACAGGTCACGAGTGCCATACCAACCGCTTATTCCATACCGGCAGGGTGCCGCAACATCGTCCATCATGGGTGACAGTACGTCTGGCAGTTTCGACGCATTTTTAAACAAGCCGTTTCCTGCGACGTTTAAAACAGGCCAAAAATGCCGTCGATCGTTACGGTTAGGCTGGCTTCTCAACCTCGGGTACGGGCCACTTGGATTCGAACCATGCGCTGTCGATGAACATGTGACAGACAGGTTTTTCGAATACTCACGGACGGGATCATGGAAAAAGCGAAAACATCCTCTTTCTGTGTCATCGGCGCCGGCCCCGCGGGGCTCGCGGTGTGTCGGGCGTTGTCGCAGTTCGGCATTGACTTTGATTGCGTCGAACGAGAATCGGATCTGGGTGGCAACTTCAACGTGGCCAACAGCAGAAGTTCCGTCTATCGCTCAACACATCTGCTTTCTTCGAAGAGGATGTCGGAATACCCGGATTTCGCGATGCCTGACAGCTATCCTCCCTGTCCCTCGCACACTCTGGTGCTGGATTATTTTCGCGAATATGCGCGGAAGTTCCGCCTTACCGACCGCATCCAATTCAATACCTCCGTGGAAAGTATGGAGCCCGAATCAGCGGGCTGGGTCGTGCAGTTTCAAAACGGGAGCCGGAAGCGTTACCGAGGTGTCGCCATTGCAAATGGGCATCACTGGTCACCCAGTCTTCCACAAGTCAACGGAGAGCTCAACGGGAAAGTGATGCATGCCCGGGAGTATCACAGCCCTGAGATCTTCCACAATAAACGACTTTTGGTCGTGGGAGGCGGCAACACGGCGTGCGATATCGTGGCAGATGCAGTGCCTGTTGCAAGTCGCGTCTTCCTGAGCATGCGGCGGCCAGTCCATTTTCTGCCGAAGTACAGTTTCGGTAATCCGGGTGATGTGACTTTGCGATTGATGAATCGCCTCAGGGTTCCCATGTTCATTCAGCGTTTCCTGTCGTCCGCAGGAGCGCGTGTTGTTAACGGTCGCCCTGAGACGATCGGGCTGCGCACACCAACCGAGCGTATTTTTGATGCGAATGTGACTGTGAGCTCGATCGTTCCATTCCACATCCGACAGGGTGATGTCGTTGTCAAACCGGGTATCAATGCACTCGAAGGCGGACAGGTGAGCTTCACCGACGGGACGCGCGAAGAAATAGACTTCGTCGTTTATGCGACGGGTTATCAGCTGACTTTCCCGTTTATCGATTTGAAACACCTGAATTGCGTAAATGGAGTACCCGATCTTTATCTGCGACAGTTTCATCCGCATCGCGATGACCTTGCCGTTGTGGGGATGATCCATGCGGCGTACGGAGGCTCATGGCCACTGATGTACCTGCAGGCTCAATTGCTGGCCAGATTCTGGGCCGCCTGTCGGCAGGACTGCGATCTCGACTGGTTTCGCAAACTTCGAACGCAGCCGTCACCGGATCTTACGGGCGGCTATGCAAAACTTGCATCGAAACGCCAGCAACTGTCTGTTGAACCGGTTCGCTTCAGCAAACATCTGAATCGACTGATTCGCCAATTCGACCAGCGCCACAACATTCAGACGTCGGAGACAACAGTCGAAACGCAACTACCAGTCCAGCGCGCAGCCTGAGGCGGAGAACCAACGATGAGTATTCGCATTCTCGTGACCGGATCAAGTACGTTCTTCGCCGCACGCCTGATCGCCGATCTGGGGCGACAAGGTGTGCAGGTGACAGCCGCAGATGACGTCAGGTTTTCAGCCGGTAAACTGATCAGGACAACATCGCGGAAACTGCAAACGCCGGTGCTGAGTCAGGATCCCGGAAGATATCTTGAAACGATTCTTAAAGAGTTGAGGCAACACCAGTATGACCTGTTGCTGCCGACCTTTGAAGAATCGCTGCTGTTCTCCGAATACGCTGACGACCTCCGCAGGCATACACAGCTGTTCCTGCCGGCCTACACGACGATGATGGCACTCCACAATAAACCGACACTGCATAGTTTCTGTCAGTCCATCGGGGTCCGAAGCCCCCACACAGCAGTGGTGCATCACGTTGACGAACTCAGAGCTATCGGTGACATGATCGGGTATCCCGTCGTCGTGAAACTGCCCGCCGCCAACAATTCCGTTGGCAGAACGTATTGCCTTGATCAAACTCAGCTGGAAACCCAGTTCCGTCGCCTTCACCAGCAACACTGCCCAATTGGCGCAGCAGCGCCCTTCGTACAGAGAAAAATCGATGGAGACCTGATCTGCACGCTGTCATACTGCAATCAGGGACAGAAGCTGGGCGAAGTGATCTATCGCACATTGCGCACGTTTCCCGAAGCAGGTGGAACGGCGGCGCATAAGGAATCCATCGACCATCCTGTGATCTCTGAAATCACTGCCAGAATTGCCAGAGAAACCAACTGGTCTGGCTTTGTGGGCTTTGACTTCATTATCGATCGCACAAACAACCTGCCTTATATTATCGACGCGAACGTCAGAGCGAATCCGGCGATTCATCTCGGGTTTCTGACAGGCGTCGACTGGACTACGCTGATCCTCAATCTTGCATCGGGTAAATCGCCGACTCAGCATCTCGCAACTTCGGGAGTGAATGTACACACGCTGCTGCTGGACGCCAGTTGGCTGCTTGAAGGCCTGCTGCCGAGTGTCGCTTCGATGCGGAAGTTTCCATTGCGGCTGAAAAGTTTTGTTTCTCCACAATGGCCCGTCCACTCCCGCGACGACCTGCTCGGAGTCGGAGAGTTCAGATCGGCGCTGGCCGTAACATGGCAGGCCGTTTCGGCATTGGTCAAAAGTGTGATTACCGGCAAACAACCCGGCGAAACGTTATTGAGCAATGCAAATTACGATCCTGCAAAAACAGAAGCCTACCGGGCTCAGCGTCCGAACCATACGGTTCAGCACAAAGCTGCCTGAGCGATCATTGAAATGGAACATGAGTCAATCAGGATCAGCATGAACTCTTCATGGACGATTCGAGTCGATCGATGCCCTTCATCGAGGGAATAACCTCAGGCCACAAACCTCAGGATATGATTTCGCGTGTGAAACGCGATTGTCTGGCGCGTCCGGTGGATCGTGATGTCTCATGGTGACCAAACCGGTGAAAGCGTGTATGTGGGACGATCCATCATTTCGATGGCCGCATGACGATAGAACGGATAGACGCTCCATTCCACACACGTCACGATATCCGGTGTATCGTCGCCGTCGAAATCGCCGACCCAGGGATGCGGGCCATGCGCCGTCACATAAATCGGTTCGCCGAAGCAGGACAGCGTGCGCGGCGGCTGAAACAAGGGCTGGGCTTGCGTACCGACATTTCGAAACAAGTAGATGCTTCCTTTCGGCGTTGATCCGGCGCAACTGTAAATGAGATCGAGCAGGCCGTCGTTGTCCCAATCGGCGGCACGGAAGGATTCCGTCCAGTGAGCCGTTCGCCCGACCACAGCGTCATCGATCTCACGGCCATCGGTCAACCGAAGCGGATCATCCTTCTTAAGCTGCAATGCCTGATCCTGGTCGCGAAACTGTGTAAAGAGTGTCGCCTTGCGGGTTTCTCCATCATGGGTGACCATATCTGTCAGTCCGTCGCCGTTGAAATCGGCGAAAGCGGCGCCGGTCCGCCAGAAAAAAGGTTGCCCCGGTTCCAATTCGCCTTCCCAGCGACTCATCAGAATCCTGCCGGTTTCGCGTCGCTT
Organism: Planctomycetaceae bacterium; assembly: GCA_020426105.1. GTDB lineage: Bacteria > Planctomycetota > Planctomycetia > Planctomycetales > Planctomycetaceae > SXXK01. Next base: position 10,429 of record JAGQQS010000103.1, on the reverse strand, counting down.
CTCCGGCGAATCCTCCCACCCGACGGGATTGAGCTGTTGCCGTGGACCGAATTTCGGTTCCTGCCGCGTGCCGATGTTCTGATACCAGAAAATCCGATTCGAGCAGTTCGGCAGCATCAGGTCCGGCAGGCCATCGCTGTCCCAATCAGTCAGGACGGGAAAGGGGTACCCCATGTTATGTTTGTATTCCTCGCAGCCCGGATAAACGTCGCTCATGAGAATCCGAATCGGATTTCCTTCCGACGGAATCAGCTGCGGTTCGCCGAAAGCCGCCCGTTCGCGCGTTCCCTGGTTAATCACAATCCGTGGCCAGCCGTATCCGCCACCGATCAAAAGATCAATCAGCCCATCACCATTCCAATCGCACAGACAAGGCCAGGCCTGATCACTGAGCTGCATCGCAGCCGAAACTGATTCGGCCCGACCGGATCTTCGAAATCGCGGTTTACCCGCCTGTGGCGGCAGCTTCTCAAAGAATGAAACTTGTTGGAAAACATCGTGCTGGACGAGGAGCCCTTGCTGTCCCGCATCATTCACCGCGGCGACATCGCTGCACCAAAAGAGATCCAGATCCTCCAACACTTTCGCCGGATCGAACCGTGGCGGATCGCCCCCCAGATTCCTCCGCCAGGTCAGTCGAGCCGGATGGGCCGGTCCCGGTTGTTCAGCAGGAAGCAGAGATACGGCATCCATCAATCCATCGTCATCAAGATCCATGAAGCAGGCTCTGGCACCGGCGTTCAATGGGATGGGTTCCGCCGGTTGAATGGGCCAGTTGGCGGGATTGGTGTTGCGAAGATATTGATCGCCGACGATAAGATCGATCGCTTGATCACCGTTCAAGTCGATGGCACGACACGCTTCCCAGGCCGTTTTTGGTCGAAGGATACTGCCCGCTTCGGTGAAGACCGGCATGCCTCCGGCGTCTCGATTCCCGGAGTTCAGGTAGAACTGAAGAGAGTTCCCCTGCATCGGTGAATAGACCACATCCGGCAGCCCATCCAGGTTGAGGTCGGCGATTTCCGCATTCATGTAAATCGACGAAAAGTGGCGAAGCTTTGTGGGTTCCGCTGCGGTGACATGTCGCACTCGCAGCAAGTCACCAAATTGCCATTGAGTGCCGTCGCCAACGCGCGGATAACAAACGATGCCATCCCATGGCGAACCGGGGCGATGGGCGTAGTTCCAACAGCCGACCAGATCCGCTTTGCCGTCGCCAGTGAGATCGACGAGCCGGCTGAGATACGGCAGGCCAATCGGTCGCGGTACGCCGGCATTGTATCGCAGCAAATCTCCCGTGCCGATCGGGGGCGTAAACTTCGCGGGCTCGCGTGGCCGACGTTCGGGAGCCGCCCGAAACCGAATTTCGTACTTCAAATCATCTGGCTGTTCGACAAGCCATTCCAGCCGACCGCGATCGCTGTAGGAAAAGTCCTCTGTGACGGCCACGGGAACATCACTGTTGTCCGGGAGCTTCACGACCGAAATGGAATTTGGATCCAGTACCCCTCCCGCTCCGGCCTGCGCAATGAGCTCTGCAAAATCGATTGTTGGATCAAACGGCGTGTTGCGTAAAGTCAGGCCGGATGTGATCGTTAGTTGAACTCTCAAATCGGTCTGAGCGCACACGGACGTGGCGCTAACGATCCAAAATCCGATCGGCGCGATCGCCAGTATTCCTTTGGCTAACATGCCTCCCCCCTTAGAAGTCTCGAAAGCGAAATTGTTCCCCACCGACTGCCGTGCCACACTTCATGTTCACGAATTACCGTGACTTTTTAAGAGGCCGCCCGAGCCTCTTTGAGGATTCACTGGCCGTCGGACGGACCATTGGGTAATTGCTTCGGCTTTTGCCATGGGGTGGCGCCGCCGCGCTGGATGTGGTCGCGGAGAGCCGCCGACAATTCGTTGAAGATCCGTTTGTTAGTGGTTGCCTGGTTGTGCTGCTCATGAGGGTCGTCCACGAGGTTGTACAATTCCAGAGGACTGTACGGGTCATTTTGCATGAGTTTCCAGTCACCGCGGATGATCGCCTCGTAGCTCTTGCCGCCGTAGGCCGAACCTCCTTCCCGACGCACAAAATACAGATCGCGCGGTGTGTCGATCGTATTGCCGCTGAACAACGGGACGAGACTCATGGCGTCGAGGTCAGATCCGGGTTTCGTTCCGGCCAGTTCGAGAAATGTCGGGAACAGGTCGAAGTTCAAACCCGCGTAATCACAACGTGATCCTGGCGCGATGTGTTCTGGCCAGCGGACCATGAACGGGACTCGCAAACCACCATCATAGTGACTCTGCTTACCATCACGCCACGGATCATTGTTTTGTGCATGCGGCAGCGAGCCGCCATTATCTGCCGTGAAGACAACGAGCGTATTCCGGTCGAGCCCGTTTTGTTTCAACGCGGCCAACACACGGCCGATGCCGTCATCGAGATGCTCAACAAATGCCACGTTTTTTGCACGCTTTTTCTCGAGTTGCGGCGCTCGCTGCTCTACTTTGGCCAGCCACTCGTCCGGTGGCTCGATGGGGAAGTGCGGCGCGTTATAAGCGAGATACAGAAAGAATGGCACATCAGGTTTTCCTGCGCGCTCGTGCAAATATTCTGCAGCCCAACTGGAAAACAACTCAGTGGCATGGCCTTGAGGCTGGATAACTGCGGCATTGCGGCGCATGTAGTTGTTACCGTGACGCAAATGCGACGTATAGCTGTCCATCATGTCGCCGAGAAACCCGTGAAAGTAATCAAAGCCACGTTCGTTCGGGGTATTTGGCGACTCGAGTCCCAGATGCCACTTGCCGACGATCGCCGTGTGATACCCTGTTTTTTTGAGCTCATCCGCGATGGTCGCCACGTCGGGCGCGAAGTAGCCCCAGGAATCTTCCGATCGGGTGCGAATCACGCCAGGCACTCCGACACGATCAGGATAACGTCCGGTGAGTAAAGCCGCGCGCGAGGGAGAGCAGACGGTGCAATTCGCTCTCATCGCTGTGAACAACATTCCTTCAGCGGCGATGCTGTCGATATGCGGCGTGCAGACATCAGACTCATGGTACGTCGAAACATCGCCATAGCCCAGGTCGTCGGCAAAGATCAGTACGATGTTCGGTTTCTCGCCTGCCACGGCTGCAATGGGCGGCAGACTTATCAATATGAGAACGAATGCGGGCAAAGTTTTCATCGTCGCGGGATCCCGATTGCTGAACGAAGGTCGTCATTCGTGGTTGGGTTGTAAATTTATCACGGTCGTTTTCTACTCTGCGAAGGCACGCCCGGAAACAGACGTTCGCATCGCAGTGTTAAAGGCGTCCCTCAGGGCTTTATCCAGGGGGCGCGCGCGTTCTGAGTGATTTCGGCGTCCAATTCCTCGAGTCGGGCGCGGAGACGACTCACGATCTCCGGGTGTGCATTCGCCTGATTGGACTGCTCACCGAGGTCATTCGTTAAGTCGAAAAGTAATACCTCAGGTTCCTGCGTCTTTTGCCTGGAGTCTGCAATTGCATTTTGCCCCTGACGCGGCGCCGCGGGATTTTTCACCAACAGTTTCCAGTTGCCCTGGCGAAGGCCCTCCACCGCTCCCTGCGACGTGTAGTACAGAAATTCTTCTCGGGGCGACGTGGTCGCTGTCCCCAACCAGAGGCCCGATACGTCCATGCCATCGATCTTTTGTGCGTTTGGCAATGGCGAACCGATGAGGGTGGCGAGCGTGGGCAGCACGTCAATGGTCCCGCTGAGTTCATCGCACACGGTGCCCGCTGGCACGCCCGGCCCACGAATCACACAGGGAACACGCTGGCCGCCTTCGAACGTAGTGCCCTTACCAGCGCGGAGTGGTCCTGCCGAGCCGCCGTGGTGCCTGAACTGCAGCCACGGGCCATTGTCAGTGGTGAAGATGACAAATGTGTTCTGCGCAAGACCAGACTCGTTGAGCGTCTCAAGCAACCGCCCGATTTCGGAGTCAATGTGTTCGATGGTGTTGATGTAGGCGTTCTTTGAGTCGGGGTCGCGCACATCATCCGGTACATAGAGCGGAATATGGGGCATGGAGTGCGGAAGATAAACGAAGAAAGGCTGATCGCGGTGCGCCTTCACAAAGTCGATGGCCTTTTGTGTGTAGCGCCGTGTTACGGTACGCTGATCCACCGGCAGTTCAACGATTGTCTCGTTCTCAAAGAGTGGTGTTTTCCACTTTGTCAGCGTCGATGCGGGATCGTTCCACAGGATATCCATTCCATCGACTCCGCCCTGCGGTCGACCCATATTGTCAGGATGGTTCATGTCGTTGGAGTAAGGTATGCCAAAGTAAGTGTCAAAGCCCTGCGCCCTGGGCAGCACTTCCGGATGATGGCCGAGATGCCACTTGCCGAAGCAGGCGGTGGCGTATCCTTGCGCCTTAAGATGGTCGGCAATCGTATGCTCCGCGGGGTTCAGTCCTTTCGTTGAGGTCGGAAAGAGGACATGCTGATGCATACCGACGCGTTTCGGGTAGCAGGCCGTCAGCAGCGCCGCGCGCGAAGGAGTACATACGGGCGACGCGACCATGAAGCTGGTAAACCTGCGGCCCTGTTCCGCAAGGCGATCGAGATGTGGGGTGCGGATCGTTTTTGAGCCATAGCAGCCCAGGTCGCCATAGCCCATGTCGTCGGCAAAGATCAGCACAATGTTGGGGGGCCTGGTTTCAGCAGCTTGAGATTGACGGCAAACACATATGAAGATCGCGACGAACGAAAATAATAGACTTCGATGAAAAACTGCTGGGGGGTGTTCTATCGCTGCGCGAAAAGTTACCCAGGACATTCGCAGGTTCCGTATGGAATATTTTGACATCACTTTTTAGCTTTCCTTGAATTGCTCTCCGACTGGGAGGGAGATGGCGCTGGGGCGAGGTAACGTTTGAACTCCCAACGTTGTTCCCATTCTGCGAGGTACGGTTGATATTGCGGTGTATCATACCAATTTACTGGTTCCGGGTCGGGCGGCGAGACCTTGCCGTCTGCATAATCTCTTCCCTGAAAGCTTGCGTCCATGGTCGCGTCCCAGACGCGGAAGCTCGCGTTCATCCGTGCGAAGACCTCGGGTTCCTTTTCGCTTAGGTCGTGAACTTCCTGCGGGTCAGCAATAAGATCGTAGAGCTGAAACTTTCCTCCGCTTGAATCCTCCGTGAGTAATTTGAAACGGTCATCGACCCACGCACGTTGCTTCTGGTAGCGAAAGCCGATGGGCGCCCGGCGCGCGGTGATCTCCTGCTCGAAAAGCGGCTTCAGGCTCAAGCCATCGACCGGCTTCGTCATCACGTGTTCTGGCAGATCGACAAGATCCGCGACGGTTGGAAATAAATCCATCACACAGGCCGGATAGTTGGTCACTCGGGGCTGGATGGTCGAGGGCCATTCTATGATGCCCGGTACACGGATACCACCTTCGAACACGCTTCCCTTGAAGCCGCGGAGTCCACCGACCGTATCAGGCGTGATGCCCGGCAGGCCACCGTTATCGCTGCAAAACACGAGCAGTGTGTCGTCGGCAATGTCAAGTTCGCGCAGCTTCGCACGCAGCGTTCCGATACTGCGGTCCATCGCGACCAGTTCGCCATAGTGATTCCGCGATGCTTCGTTGAGGTCACGAAACGCGGCCTTGTCCCCGTCGAGCGCTTTGAACGGACTGTGCGGAGTGCCAAACCAAATCACGGCAAACATCGGCATGCCACGCGGCAGATGCTGCTCCAGAAACTTGACTGCCTCGTTCACCGCGATGTCGGATGAATCACCCTTTAGCTGCTCGAACTTCCCGGCACGACTCATGAGAGGATCAACATCATAAAAGTTTGACACCGACACCCACTCGTCAAAACCAAATCCGGATGGCGCATGGGGATCGTTGGCAAAAATCGGGACGCCCGGACCACGATGTCCGTTGAGATGCCACTTCCCAAAGTGTCCCGTGACATAACCCGCCTGTTTGAGTGCCTGAGCAATTGTTCTCTCCTGAGTACGCAGCGCATAGCCATGCGAGAGCACTCCCGTTCGCTCGTGCGACCTCCCGGTGAGCACACTCGCCCGCGTGGGCGAGCAAACCGGGCCACCGGCGTAAAATCGTTCGAATCGCAACCCATTCGAGGCCATCGTGTCAATATTCGGTGTCTCCAGCATGGGATGCCCGCGATAGCCTGTCTGCCCCCAGCCCATATCATCCGCCATGACAAAGATAATATGCGGTCGACTGGCTTCCGCTGCCGGACTTGCGAAAGGAAATGCACTCAGAACAGAACAGAAAGTCACACAGGAGAGGATTGCTTTCATGGTATTTTCCGGCTCGCTCGACAACAGGAACGCCCATCGAATAGAAATCAGCAGATTCGACGGCCTCAAAAAATCCGGGACAGGAATGATGTGATGAGCAGTGTACGTGTGCTCGTGGGAACAGCAAAAGGTGCTTTTATTCTTACGTCAGACGGCAAGCGTGAGAAATGGGACATTGCGGGTCCGTTCTTTGCCGGCTGGACGGTCTACCATATGAAAGGGTCGCCGCTTGATCCAAATCGGATATATGCATCGCAATGCAGTGACTGGTTTGGACAGGTGATTCAACGCTCCAGCGATGGTGGCCGCACATGGGAGCAGCCGGGAGGTGAACCGGCGCCTGACTTTACCGGACAGCCTCCGGGGGTCAGCAATAAATTTGTCTATGAGGGCAACCCCGGGACTCATATGTGGTACGATGGCACGCCGCATCCATGGGAATTCAAACGGGTCTGGCACCTTGAACCGTCCCTGACCGATCCCGACACAGTCTATGCCGGCGTCGAAGACGCGGCCCTGTTTCGTTCCACCGACGGTGCAACAACATGGCAGGAATTACCCGGGCTCCGCGATCAACGCGGTTCTGAATGGCAACCCGGAGCCGGTGGCATGGGGCTGCATACGATTCTGCTGGATCCACGCAATCCACAGCGGATTTATGTAGCGATCTCTGCCGCGGGCGCATTTCGAACAGACGACGGCGGCGTCACATGGAAGCCGATCAATCGCGGGCTGAAATCGAAATATCTTCCGGATCCGAACGCCGAAATCGGCTATTGCGTGCATCGTCTGGCACTGCATCCGTCTCAACCAGATGTGGTGTTTATGCAGCTGCACTGGAACGTGATGCGAACGGACAATGCGGGCGATTTGTGGACAAATATCAGCGGCAATCTGCCAACCGATTTTGGATTCCCGATTGAGGTTCATGCGCATGAGCCGGAGACCGTGTATGTCGTACCGATTAAGAGTGATTCAGAGCACTTCGTTCACGATGGAAAACTTCGCGTTTTCCGCAGCCGCACGGGTGGCAATGAATGGGAACCGCTGACGAATGGCCTGCCTCAGAAGGACTGCTATGTGAATGTTCTGCGAGATGCGATGGCAACAGATACGCTGGACAGTTGCGGTATTTATCTGGGTACGACCGGTGGCCAGGTTTACGTGTCGCCTGACGGTGGAGATCACTGGACAACAATTGTCCATGATTTGCCGAGGGTATTGTCGGTTGAGGTTCAGACGCTGCCATGAAGACCGCTGTCATCCGAGTTGAACTGCCGTATCATTTACAGAACCTCGCGCGGGTGGGGGCTGAGGTTTCACTCGAAGTTCCCCTCCCGATTACCGCGGCTGCCATTCTGGATACTCTGGAAGCCCGTTATCCAATGTTATGCGGCACCATTCGCGACCACGTCACAAAACAGCGGCGCCCCTTTTTGCGATATTTCGCCTGTCAGCAGGATTTGTCTCACGATCCAACGGATACGCCCCTGCCGAAAGCTGTCGTCTCCGGTGTTGAGCCCTTCATTATTTGGGGGGCACTCGCAGGTGGTTGAACCGAATCCGTCCGGTGAATTTTCGCGGGTGGGCAGATGTCATCGTGTCATCAACGAACATCGCCTGAGCGCCCTGTTTTTTTAGCTGTTGGTTTTCCTTCCGGCAAATGGATTGGCATACTGCAGTCTGTGAATTTGTTTTCAAATATCGGAGGTGTCGGATGATTCGCACAATCACGCTTGGCGTTCTGACTGTCTGCACTATTGCCGTACAGGCTGAAGACTGGCAGCAGTTTCGGGGGCCGAACTGTACGGGCGTCTCATCCGAAACGTTGCCGCTGCCGTCAAAATTCTCTGCGACCGAAAACGTTCAATGGTCAGTGAAACTGGGCGACGGAATCGGGAGTCCGGTAGTTGTCGCGGGCCGCGTCTTTACATCGGCGATGATTGACGAAACCACAATCGGGCTGTTTGCATTCGATGCCGAAACCGGCAATGAATTGTGGAAACGTGCATGGCCCATCGGAGACGTCGAAGAAATTCATCAGACAAACAGCCACGCGTCCACGACTCCGGCGGCAGACAACGAACGGGTTTATTTCTACTACGGCACTCTTGGAATGATCGCCGTCGATGCGAAGACGGGTGCCGATGTCTGGCAGAAGGAACTTCCAGTTCCGTACTTTATCTTCAAATGGGGTGCAGGCATGTCGCCCGTCCTCTACAAAGACCTCGTCTTATTCTGCCAGGACGATGATCTAAAACCCGCGTTCTATGCATTCGACAAACATACTGGTGAACTCCGCTGGCAGGATGACCGCAGTGACATGGCCGTCAATTACTCGCATCCCGTGGTGTGTTCCACTGACAGCGGGGATGAAATCGTTGTCGCCGGGACGGGCTTGTTAATCGGGTACGATCCGGCAACGGGAAAGCGAATCTGGCACGCACGGACTTTGCCGCGAAACATCAAGACGACACCGGTCGTGCGAGACGGCATTATTTATATCTCTGTCCAAAGCGGCGGTATCGCGAACCAGTGGCTGGCCTCCGTCGATCGCGCAGATACAGGTAACAGTGATGGAAAACTAACCCGGGACGAGATTCAGGCATTTGTCGGCAAGCGCCCCGTGCCTGAAAGCTTTTATCAGAAGACGTTTGATCGAGGCGACCTGGATGGTGACGGAGATCTTGAAGGCCAGGAACTGGACGTGGCATTCCTCAGCCGCGACAATTTTGCAGGCGAGACTTTCGATTCGAAGAATCCGGCATCGGAATTTATTATCGCCGTACGGGGCGGGGGACGAGGCGACGTGACGGGGACCCATGTCCTCTGGAAACACCCGACGAAGCACACGGATCACATCGTTTCGCCGATCGTGCTGGATAATCGAATGTTGCTGGTCCAGTGCGGTGGCATTGCGACCTGCTTCGAGACGGAAAAAGGTGAATCGGTCTTCGGTCCCGGACGGATTGGAAACTCTGGAGACTTCTTCGCATCCCCGGTCTATGGCGACGGCAAGATCTTCGCCGCAAGTGAAAATGGAAACATCGTCGTGTTACGCAACGCCGACAAGCTGGACGTGCTCGCGGTCAATGATATGGGTGACTCGGTTCTTGGAACCCCCGCGATCGCCGACGGAGCTCTGTTTGTTCGCACTCGAAAGTCTCTGCTGAAGATTCAATAGTGCTTGAATCCACGATTCACACTGCAGCCCGGCACACCGCGTTGAAAGCGCCGTCCTGCAATCCCCGGTAACTGTTTTGCATTCGCCGATTTCGGACATTCGTCAAGGGATCCTATTCCGGGAGGGCGAAGCTCCTGCTAAGCACGAAAGTGCAACGGCTTGGCCGGAGCCTCGCCCTCCCGTGTTGCGACGAAGACAGCTGCCATTGTTGCACTTCCGCCAAAACGCTATGCCATAAAGGCCACATTCCGCACCCATTAGCGGGTGCCATATTGGCTGTCGCCTTGGATGTGAAAGGAGTCAATTTTCGGCAGACGCTGTCGCAAAGAGTGTCGTAAGTTATTATAAATAAATGACTTACAACTTAATTCGCACCGCATTTTTATCAATTGGCATGTTCCTTGCTAAGAGGCTTAACAGCTCTGCAAGTTGAAGAGTGCCGCCGAGTGGCGACCCTTGCAGGTGAGGTTCATTTTGAAAGGTACTTTGCCATGCACTGGAACTCAGCCGTATTCACAGCACCGCGTACAAATCGTTATCCACGTCGCTCGTTCGAGGCCGCGTGCAGTTCAGAATCGTGTTCAACATTGGCCGCGATGACTGTCGTCGAACATGCAGATCGATGGACGATCGAGGTCGATGTTCCCGGCGTTCCGCTCGACGACATCAGCGTCACGTTGACAGAAGGAATGCTTGTGGTCGAAGGGGAGCGCAAAGTTCACACGAGCGAGAACACAAAGCCGGTGTTCAACGATCGGGCGTTTCATAAGTTTCGCCGCGAGTTGCGAGTTGGCGAAGGGGTGGATCAGGGGCGGATCGACGCAGAACTTCGGGACGGAGTTTTGTATCTGCAGTTGTTCCGATCACCGGAAGCCAGCCCGCAAAAGATTGCGATTCGCAGTGCGGGTGCCTAGTGGTCTGTAACAGGTGAATACTGGGGTAGTG
>JAGQQS010001248.1 GCA_020426105.1 Planctomycetaceae bacterium | reverse complement strand
CAGAGACGGAGACGTCGTCAGAACCTGGACCTGCACGTTGGTAAGATCGGGCACGGCATCGACCGGCAGACGCAGCATCGACCACACGCCGCCCGCGACCAGCAGGATGACCAGCAGCAGGACGACGAAGCGGTTGTTGAGCGAAACATCGATGATTTTATTGATCATTGTTGAATCCAGAGTCGAGTGTCGAGAGTCCAGGGTTGGGTGCGACGAGACGAGAGCTACCGGGCACGACGACTTGAACAGGAGCCCGCAGAGGGAACGGAATAGTCGCTGTCTCCGGTTCCTCTGTTTCCTTCAAGCAAGGTCTCTGGACACTCGTCTCTCAGCTCTCGACTCTTTCTAATGTCCATGGGAAATCTGCCCCTTCATCAGCTCTGACTTCAGTGAGAAACCACCTTCGATCACGACTTTTTCACCCGGCTTGAGACCTTCACTAATCTGAATCATGCCGTTGCTGGTGGCACCGAACGAGACGTCACGACGCTCGAACTCGTCTCCGGCCTTGTGCACAAAAACGAATGACCTGTCATCGCCGGTTTGAACAGCGGATACAGGAACAACAAGCACATCATCAATCGTTTCGCCGGGTAACTGCACTTCGACAAACATGCCTGGCTTCAGATGCCGGTCCGGATTGTCAAGAACGGCCCGCAACCGCATCGTTCGAGTCTGCTCATCCAGTACGTCGCCTTTGTAGAAGATGCGCGCCTCGTGTGAGTGACCGTCATCGATTTCTGTGAGCAGCGGTGCCCGGAAATGGAGGGTTTCCCCCAGTTGCTGAAGTCTTGGAAGGTCTTTCTGATAAATGTCTGCTTCAATCCAGACCGATGAAAGATCCGCAATCTGGAACATTTCCGTGTCAGTGCCCACTCGCTGCGCAATGACAACATTCTTGGCCAGCACCGTGCCGTCAAAGGGAGCACGGATGTCAAAATGCGCGATTGATTCACCCTGTCTTTCAGGATCCAGTTTTTCCAGACTGGCTTCGTCATAACCAAGAATGAATAACTGTGACGTTGCGACCGCCTGGCTCTGTTGTGCCTGCCGCAGTTTTTGCGATGACAGAAGTGACTGCTGCGACGCTTTGAACTTTAGTTGCTCCATCGTTGCGTCAAATGTTGCCTGATCAGCTTCAAGCGACGTCTTTGCTGCCAGTGCCGCGCGCCCCGCGACCGCTCCGGTTTCTGATAGCGGTTGCAGTCGCTCGAAATCGGCTCGCGACTTCTGGAGGCTGGCGAACGATGTCAGCAACTGCGCCCGGAAATCTCCCATCGGGCGGTCTCCAAACTGCTTCTCTATCGTGGAAATCGAAGTCCCCTGCGACAGCGCCGTAATCAATTCGAGCGTGTTGGCACTGACCTTCTGCTGCCACTCGTTATTGACTCTGGCAAACTCCGCATCGAGGCGACTTTGAGCCAATGCCAGCTTCGCCGCGCCGACTTCACGACTGTCGATGACTGCGATCCTCGCCCCCTGGCTGACACTATCCCCGAACTGTACGTCGACTTCGTGGACGCGTCCTTCGACAAGAGAATAGATATGGGCGACACGATCCTGATTGAGTGTCACTTTCCCGGTCACCCAGGTGTTCTTGGTCAGGTTGCTGGTTGTTGCCGCCGCAATCTCAATTCCGGCTGCCTCCCACTTCTCTTTTTGAAGTGTCACTACTGAGGGTTCTTCCGCCATATCTCCGTCGTGCTCAGCATCTTCTTCGTGGTTGTCGCTATCCCTGGTCGATGGGGCGTTGGCAGGCTGGCGGCCGAGGCCTGTCATGTACATCAACCCGGCTCCGAGGACAGCCGCAGTAATACAGCAAACGACCAAGACCAGATTGTGGCGACGTTTAGTTGATTCCCCGGTGGGCGTCGTCGTGTTCATGTTTCGTTCTCCCAATTGTTTTCATCGCCTTGCGACCGTGTTTTGGCGACTTCAGTCTTGTTTGGAAATGTATGCCCCATGCTGCCGAGCTCCGCAGCGGGAGCACTTATGAGAAGTATCCCAGGCGTGTTCACCTCCGGACTGCACACCCTTGCAGCGCGAACATTTACGGACCTTCTGGCAGTCAGAATCAGATATGTATTCCCAGTTACCCCATTGATGTATCGCGTGGTGTTCGAATCGGCCGCATCGAAGGCAACGGCGAACCTGTTGGCAGGAATCTGCCTGCTCATATTTCCAGTCGCTCCAGCGATGCCGTAGCATGAGACAGATGAACCGACTGATCATTGTTCACCTCACTTTTCGTTGTGCATATTAATTCGACCAGAGTCAGATCGTCGGCACGGGGACGATCACCCCGATATTCCCGTAGTGTGTCACTCAGTCCAGCCAACGCTTCGTCCGACACGCTGTTCACCTGCCGGGAATACCATGCGACGAGCCGCTCTCGACCAAATAGGTCACCGTTCGCACCGCGCGTCTCCGTGGCACCATCACTGTACAGCAGCAGGCGGTCCCCCACCGCCAGCGTTGTTGTCTGTTGTTCCCACTCAGCGTCGAGATCAATTCCGAGAGGAAGTCCACTGCTGCGCAGCTGATCGAGGCCACCGGAAGCCTTCAAAAGAATTCCGGATTCATGACCAGCGCTCGTCCAGCACAGTTCGCGAGAATCCGGATGCCATCGCCCCAGAAACATCGTGGCGAAATTGCCTGGCAGGATTGATGCCGTAAATCGGCTGTTCATCTTTTCCAGAACGGCGGCCGGGGCGAATGGTGGATCTTCC
>JAGQQS010001247.1 GCA_020426105.1 Planctomycetaceae bacterium | reverse complement strand
GCTGGTACGACAAACGCTGGATGTTTGAGCAATCGCTGCAGATGCCGTTTCTGATCCGCTGGCCGGGCACGATTGCACCGGGCACGGATGCACCGGCTTTGATTCAGAATATTGACTACGGTCCTACGTTTCTGGATGTCGCCGGCGCGGAAGTGCCTGCCGCAATGCAGGGACGCAGCATGGTTGAGATACTGAAAAACGACGGTAAACCAACGGCCGGTTGGCGAGATGCGATTTACTACGCCTACTACGAAAACGCCTCCGTACACAACGTTCCCGTACATGACGGCGTACGAACAGATCGCTACAAACTGATGTTCTTTCCGCGAACTCGGGAATTCAACCTCTTCGACCTTCGCTATGATCCGGACGAATTGAAGAGCGTTCACGACAGTCCTGAGTATGTCGAGATCTTCGAAGGAATGAAGAAACGTTACAGGGACCTCCAGGATTTCTATGACGTCAACACGGCCGTGATCCCGGCGACTCGCGGTGACGAGAAAGGCTGGCAACAGCGAGATAAAGAGTTAACCGCCAAAGCGAAGCAGGGTGATATCGACCTCGCCTTCATCGGCGATTCGATCACTCAGGGATGGGAGGGCAGCGGCAAGGAAGTCTGGAAGAAACATTACGGCGATCGTAAGGCGATTAACCTTGGCATCGGAGGTGATCGTACAGAACACGTTATCTGGCGGCTGACGCATGGCAATCTCAGCAACATCAAACCGAAGGTGGCTGTGCTGATGATCGGCACCAATAACACGGGACACTCCGACCAGGCACCTCAGCAGGTCGCAGCCGGCATCCAGCGGATTCTGGAGATCCTCAAAGAAAAGTCGCCCGAGACAAAGGTGCTGCTGCTTGGAATCTTTCCACGTGGAAAATCGACTTTCGATCTGAAGCGGCTGAACAACGTGGCAATCAATCAGATCATTCGACGTTATGCTGACGGTGACCAGGTTCGCTACGCTGACATTGGGGACGTGTTTCTGGAGGAGGACGGCAGTCTGCCCAAATCCATCATGCCGGATGCCCTGCACCTTAGCGAAGAAGGCTACAAACGCTGGGCGGAAGCGATCGAACCGCTGCTCAAGGATCTGGGTGTGTAACGAAGATACCCGCCAGCGTCAGCAAGGGATCGGATTCCGATCCTCAAATTTTCCGAACAGAGTAAACCTATGTCGCGAATTTTCCTCAGTCTTTTTGCACTTCTGGTACTCTCGCCTGCTTCGTTTTGCGAGGAAGAAACCGATCCACTGAAGCCCACTGACATCCCGTGGCCGCCGGTGTCGGAAGATCAGATCAAACACTATACAGCGTTTCGCGCTGTCGATGCCATCACCGTGGACGGCAAACTCGATGAACAAACCTGGCAGCTGGTGCCGCGTTCTCCACGGTTTGTGGATCTGATTCGCGGGCACAGGACTGTGCACGACACCCGGGCTGCTGTGGCATGGGATGACCAAAACCTGTACGTGGCTTACTGGGTCGAAGACCCGTTCGTGACCGCCCGACTTACAGAACGCGACAAGCCGATCTACACGGACAACGACGTGGAGTTTTTCCTGGCGTTTGACAATGCGTACTATGAATTCGAAATCAATCCTTTTGGCACCATCTACGAAGGTTTGTTCGTCTGGCAGAGCGAATACGAAACAGCCGGGTTTTCCAAAGTGCCTGAGCTCGATCGGACCCTTGAAGAAGTAAAAAGCCGCCCGTTCAACGGGGTTGGGTTCAAGAACCATCCGCGAGGGCCTCGACACGCCTTCCTGAAATGGGATTTCCCGGAAGCTAAAACCGCCGCGGCGATTGACGGTACCGTGAACAATAACGAGGATCGCGATCGAGGCTGGACGGTCGAACTGGCGTTTCCATGGTCGGGTATGAAAGTGATTGCTCTGGGCGACGACCGCGCGATTCCTCCTGTGGACGGTGATACGTGGCGAATGGATTTCTCTCGGTTCAATCAATTTAGCGAAGCACCTCCCGTACGCGACTCACACGGCTGGGCGTGGAGCTACCATGGCTGCTGGGATTCGCACATTCCCGAGGTTTTTCCGTTCATTAAGTTCTCGAAGGAGCCGCCAAATGACGCGAGAAAGGCCGAGGCGAATTAGAGGGGCTTTCTGCGTCACACGAGGCGAAATGCGATGTTTCAACTCAATGCCATCGGCATGAACGCTGTTCGTTCCGCGTGCATTGCGCCCACGCCTTTGGCGCAGGTGTTAAGCACCATACCGTTCAATTATTGTTTGTATTCCCGCCTTGAGGCGGCAGGCACTGTCAAAAATACCAATCAATAACCGTCTGAAGGCGGAACTACGAACCAGGATCATAGCTTCGCTAAACGGTAATGGGGTTCACCAGGCAAATGTCTCATTTGTGACCGCGGATCGGGTAACCCCGGAGCTACCGGCTATTCTCCAATGCCTTCGCCAGCATTCCTGCGTAGTCCTCTGTCTGGCGGCGGGCCACCTGCGCCTCATCGCTTCTGCCGGAGATGGCCAGGATTCTCTCTCGTGCCGCACTGGTGCCTCGCAGATCACGGAGAACATGATGGCCCCATTCGGGTTCGACTCGCAGAACTTCGCGAAACCGCAGCATTGCCTGATCATAGGACGCCATGGCGTCGAACGTATTGCCAGCTGAGATCAGGTTCTCGCCGTCGGCCCGATGGGCGACACCAACCCAATATTGAAAAGCCGTACAGCGCGGGTATTTTTCAACGAGCCGAGTCCCGACTTCGACTGCCCGCATGCAGTCCGTATGTGCCAAGTCCGCC
>JAGQQS010001246.1 GCA_020426105.1 Planctomycetaceae bacterium | reverse complement strand
CGCCATGTCTGGTCCATTGGATCGCAAAACCGTTGTTGACGACGGCACCGGGTCCGCAGCCCGACAGCGAATAAGTCGCGCAACGATTTACCGTACGCTGTTCGAGCTCACAACAGGAGGAATAATAAGCGTCAATCATGACTTTACCGACGGTTTGCGGGGCATTCCTGATGAGTCAAGGTTCTGAAGATCGGTACCGTCGGAAATGAATCCCCTCGGTCGATCAGCCCTGAGCGACATTTTGCTTGGTGGCAAACTGTCCCGGTTACATCGGACGCCCAGAAATGTATTGTTTCTTCCGCTCCCGTGGTGACGATCGGAGTGGCGAACCTGACCTTGCGTCACTGCGTCGGTCCACCACACCGATGTTACAATCTGATTTGTGAACGCTCGAACCGCCGTCAGATAGCGCAGTCGAAACGACGACAGGTCCGCGTTGACGAAGCGGCAAGAATCATCGCGACGTCCGCCCGAAACCCCTCCGGTCCAAACCACTCATGTGGGCGTGACTTGAGGGCTTTCGTGTCCATCTAAGGACCTCTCGGTGCAAACTCTTTTAACATCAACTCAAGTTGGTCTTGTTACAAATTGACCACTGGACGTAGACGTCCACTTCAACCAGCGGTAGTACCATTCAGCCGAGCAACTTCGGGGATACCCGCTTACGACGCAAGACTCACTTCCAACCGCTGGTCAAGCTCGACCGGACAGGCTTTCCACCCGCAGGACTCCTACGAAAGGTTTCAGATTTGTATTCTACATTACATCCCACTTTCCCAAGCTTGCTTGGCGTAATCCAACACCCCGGGGGAAATCGGTCGATGTGACGGGGGCAGCGAACGGCTAGGTACTGACTCGCATCCGTCGGTCTCACCGTCTCAGCTGAATTGGAAAGAATTCCTCCAGCTCTTGACAATCGGCAAAGGTGCTGAAATAATAGCACTAAGGTGCTAGATAATCAGCACATCAAGCCATCAGGAGTTCGAATGTCATGGGGAACGCGAAGAAGACCCCGCTTGATCTCGGAAAACGGGAACGGCAAATCTACGAAACGGTGCTGGCGTTGGGCGAAGCCAACGTGAGCGAAGTAAAAGCGAAGCTGGAGAATCCGCCGAGCTATTCTGCCGTGCGAGCGACTATGAATTTACTGGTCGATAAGGGCTGGCTGAAACATCGACAAATTGGGCTGAAGTATTTCTACCGGCCCGCTGCGGGTCAAGAGAAGGCAAAACGTACTGCCATCCAGCGTTTGCTAAGCAATGTGTTTGGGGATTCACCAACCGATGCCGTGGCTGCCTTACTGGATGTGACCGCAGGCAAACTATCCAGTGAGCAATTGCAGCAGATGACGGACATGATTCAAAAGGCCCGTGAGGAGAAGCAGCCATGAGCGGACATCCCTGGTTCTCGTTAATGAACCGCATAGGCATGGAACAGCTTGCCGGAATGGCCATCGGCAGTACCTTACTTTGCGTCTGCTGGCTGAGCCTGATGCGGATTCTTCGAAGGCAAAGTGCTTCCGTGCACTCCGGAGTGTGGCAGGCGACCTGTAGTGCGATTGTTTTAACTGCGTTCGTGTTGTTTGCTGTACCGGGTGTTCCTCTGAAACTTGAACCGGTAGCGACTGTTGAAGCGGAACCCTCTGTTCAAGTGAAGTCACTGCAAAGCTCTGCGCCAATAAGTCTCGATATTCAACAGGATCGCACTGCGCCGACTGCGTTCACTGAACCCACAGCTACTGCAGAGCCATTGGCCACAGATGATCTGACGCCGACGGTATTTACTCCTGCCGACGCTGATGCGAGCAATCGATCACTTGATGAAGGAGACGCGGTCACTGCAGTTCAGTCAATGATCGATCTGCCCTCCGTGCTGGCCGCCGTATGGATCGGTGTCTTTTCGTATTTTCTAATTGCATTCGGGTGCAGCATCGTTCGTTGTCGGTCGATCATCGCGACAGCTTCGCGTGAAGTGCCATCGAACATTCGTGAAGTGGCAGAGTTGGTCCGAAAGGGGCTCGGACTTCAACTATGTCCTCTTCTTGTTCTGGCCGAAGAGTTGCGAGTCCCATTCACCGCCGGAATATTCCGCCCAATCATCGTCCTTCCGATCGTTGCAGTTGAGTGGTCGACAGAGAAGACCAGCATAGTGCTCGCGCATGAGATGGCTCATGTGGAACGGCGTGACGTTCTCTGGCACTGGATTGGGAGACTGGCGGTCTGCATCGCATGGTTCAATCCGCTTGTCTGGTTCGCCGCGAAACGGGGTTTCCTGGATCGCGAGCGTGCTTGCGATGATCGGGTGATCGGCAATGGTTTTGCTTCAACGCAATACGGTCAATGTCTCGTCGAAGTGGCCGCTGCCCTGAGTGGCGTGCGGCTGCCTATCGCTGCCACGGTGTCAATGGCCGAACCACCATTGAAGCAACGGCTGCAGTGGATTCTATCACCAACAACCGACCGCCGTCGGGCATCTACTGGATTGCGTGGTATTTTGATTGCGGTGTTCGTCTGCGCTGCTTTGGTTCTCGGCGTCGTCAGGCCTTTGGCAAAAGCACCGAAAGCGAATGCGGAAGATCCAATTCGGGCGACCGAGCCGACTCTTGGAGCACAGGAGAATGAGACAGCAACGGACGACGGCGAGGCTTCTGTTACCAGCAAGCTATCACCTGATACAGCCGACGACGATGAGCTGATCGAACTGACGAAACCAGTGACAGGAACGATCATCGACGAAGATGGCGACCCCATTGCCGAAGCTGCGGTGGTGGTGAAACTGATGGATTGGGGCGGCGAAACAAACTCCACTTTTCGACAGACCACCATTCGACAGTGGGAGACGACATCGGATGCATCCGGGCGGTATACGATCGATGTCGCGGGGCTCGGACCACAGCCGTCGCGTTATTGCTTCGGAGCCGGTCGTGTGGACAAGTCCGGCTACGCTCAGGGAAGCAGCAGCAGCTGGCCATCAATCGAGGACGTTGCGGCCGGCAAGGAAATTCGCGCCGTGAAGCTGACTCCGGGTCGCCGGATCACGGGGCAGATTGTCGATGCGTCCGGAGCGGCCGTTGGAGGCTTCGCAAAGGCCGTCGCGGTTACAGACTCGGAATCGCACTGGTCATCAAACGGGACGACGTTGGATGCGAGCGGGCAGTTGGAGATCGATATCCCGCTGAATGCAAACGCAATGATTGTCGTCTATGCGAAGGATCACGCTCCAACGTTTGTTTCGATTCCACCAGATCAAAACGACGTAGGACAAATTCTGTGGTCCGACGGCACGTTAGTGACAGGACGAGTTGTCGATCGAGATGACAAGCCGGCGACTGGTGTCGTAGTTCGCCTTGATTCTTTGGATATGACGCTTCGAGGGATCGCAATGTCGTGGTCTCGCGTTGCACTGACCGACGCCGATGGGAAGTTTTCTCTTGAGCCAGCGGCTGGTGATTGCAGAATCAGTGTTTTGCCCTTCAGCTTTTTTCGTGATCGAATCGGCGGTGACGAATCGATCGTCGGCAGGACACCGCCGTTGATTCTACCCACCGAACTGAAACTTCCGGCGGAACGCGGTATTCAGGAAGTGTTGCTGAAGGAAACGGCGTCGTTTCGAATCAGCGGCACGGCGAAATGGGACGATGGAACTCCGGCAACGAACTTCGAGATTCAAGGAGGAACTTTTCTGAACGGGCCCGGAATTGATTTGGCGTCCGTTTCTACCGATGAGAATGGCCGATACGAAATCCGCCTGCCAAAGAATTCGAAGGCATACCTGTCTGGCAAAGGTGCCTATCGCGACGGCGATCGAAACACGTGGTACAAGGCTCGCAGCACTGCTCCGCAGCCGGCACAGAGTGGCAGTCAGATCGTCTCTATCGACGAACTGAAAAACGACATCGACAATGTCAACTGGGAACTTCGAGTCTACCGGGCATCACCGCCTCGCACGGCTGCTCAGAAGAAAGCCGAACGGGCATTCCAGGAACTTCAGCAGGAATCCGAACAGCAACTCAGGATTTATCAGGGCGCACGATTCGAAGATCAGGATCGACTGGATCCCCGCAACTTCATGGCGGCCAAATATCTGAACTTTGAAAAGGAATATCGTGGTGAAAAACAAGCGATCCAGGCCATCGTCGACGTCATGCGAGGAGCCAATAGCGTTGCCCGCGAGGAATTGCCTGTTGCCAAAGCTCGCGTCGAATTGGTCGAACGACTCATCGACCACTATCTGGGACATGAAGATCTAGCGGACACATTCGGCGCTATGAGTGACGGACCGGATGTTCCGCGAGCCGACGACCTGTTGCGTTTCGCTTACGGCCGGAGTCCACACCCAGCTGTCCGAGCGGCTGCGCTTTTGATTCGTGCAGAACGCGCAAAGGGTCAACTCCGGGATTTGGAACATCTGCCAGGCATTGAGGCACACGTTGCCATGATGAAAGATGCATCAACGTGGGATGGCGAGTCCCCCGATCCATTGAACAAAATGGCGGAGTCCCAGCAGCGGCGTCTCTATGCTCTGAAGGCGATCAATCCAGATGAACTGAAGAAGCAGGCGATTGGCTGGCTGGAAATCGTAGAAAAAGACTACGCCGATCTCGAACGCCCACATACGTTCGGCCACACATTTGGACAGGACGCCAAAGCGTTGCGGTTCGCCATTGAACACGTCAACGTTGGCCAGCCTGCTCCCGCGTTTGAAGCCACCGACATTCATGGAAAGCCTTTTCGTCTGTCCGATCATCTCGGCAAAGTTGTCGTGATTTCGTTCAATCAGTCGGTCGATAATGAAGTGACGAATTTGGCCCATCAGAAACTCGCTGATCAGTTTTCCAGTGAGTCCCTGGAATTGGTCACGATCGTGGCCACGAGTTCGCAGGAAAAATTTGTCGCAAACGCGAAAGCCGCTGATCCCAGTGGCACGCTGATTTGGGAGCCATTGCGAGGACCCTATCATTCGAACTGGGGAGTTACGGGCTTTCCGACCACGTACATCGTTGATCAAACCGGCAAGCTGCATGGTACGCCTGTGGCGGCAACAGACGTTTCGCGTGAGGTGCAGAGCCTCATGACGAATGAATCTAGCCCCAATGCGATGCAACGGTATCAGCTACAGCCCGGCGAGAATGTGCGTCGAGTCGCTCCGCCATTTCCCGTTGGCCGCATGGAGTTCTATCGAAAAGAGCATGCTCGTCAGGCGGAACTTATGCCCAACAGGCCATCAACGATGGGATTTACGTGGAAAGACGGCGAACTAATGGGGGGGGCCATGCACTTTGGTGAAGTGCAACGCGGTAACCCGGTCGCAGAATTGCTTACGACCATTTGTAAAATCGGGCCGCAGTTTCTGAGAGGTGACCATGACTTGTTGCATCGACACATCACTGGCGATTTTGTCGTTCGCTCAGACGCATCGCCAAAAGAGGTGATCGCTGATTTCGAAAAGATTCTGTCGGCGGAATGGAAGACAAAGATCACTTTGCAGTTCAATGAGACAGAAGAAGATGTGTATGTCGCTCGCGGTGTCTATGAGCTTAGCAAGCTTGCTCAGGAGCGAGGATTAGTCATCATTGAGGGCGCCAATCAGGGTGGCCCGGATACCATTGAAGATGCGATCAAGCGACGTGCGAATGCGATGCGTCCGCCATTCGCGTATTTTGTGGAGACCAGCATCGCCGAGGCAATTGGGTTCCCGGTCATCAATGAAGTTGAGAATCCGCCTGACGTTCGAGTTTACTACAACTTCATCCGCTATAAGTTTCCTGAAGATGTGAGTCGTTTCGTAACACGACCCACAGGTGCGTTTATCGTTCCACCTGAGCCCATCTTGAAAAGCGTGAGCGATCAGACGGGCCTGGCTTTCACGCTAGTTCGACTGTCCCAGATTGCTC
>JAGQQS010000102.1 GCA_020426105.1 Planctomycetaceae bacterium | reverse complement strand
CTGCACGAAATACAACAAACCGGACCATCCCCGAGTTCGTGTCACCGAGGCGGAGTTGGATCAACAGGTTTTGGCTCTGTTTGACCGGATTCGGATCGAAGACAACGGAATTCGAGACTGGTTTCGCGCTGTCCTCGCATCAAAAACCCAAGACGCACAAGCTGAGACTCGTGCTCAGCGAGCTGAGCTGCAGCGGCAGGAAACGTTGATCGCCGCACAGCAGGATCGACTGCTGAACCTTCGAATCGATGGCCAGATCGACGACAATACGTTCAACCGGAAGCAAACAGAACTTCGGGATCGACTCGCATCGATCATGCTTCAACTGGACGTTCTGAACCGAACAAGGGACGAAAACGCAGAGTTGGCATCGAGGGTGTTTGAACTTTCACAAACCCTTAGACAGCGGTGGCTTACGGCGGACTATGCCGAAAAACGTAAGATCCTCGAAATCGTCTGGTTGAACTGCCGACTCGTTGACGCAAGTCTATGCCCCACAATAAGAAAGCCCTTCGACGTACTCGCCGAAGGGCCTCTTGTTCCAGAAAGTGGAGGCGGGGGGAATTGAACCCCCGTCCTGTTGTCCCACAACCAAAGCCTCTACGTGCGTAGTTTGTTGATTATGTCGCAATGGAGAGGTTCAGCAAACAAAACCATCCATCACCAGTTCATCACAAATCTCGCATCAGCCGTAATGAACGGTTGAACTGATGCCAGCCCAAATTTGCAACCGACGGTCAGCTCCTTAGGCGGGGATCCTTAGGTCGGCACAGCTTATTTCTAAGCTGCGAGAGAGAACTGCGGTTTTGCAGTTATTGGTGATCAGCTTTTTACGAGGCCAACTGATCAACCTCGGCACGCCACCCTGATTGCCAGTAACCCAGTCAAATCCGATCGCCCCCCGGGTTCGCTGATTCAGGTTCAGCATCTGTTACAGTCGGCATTCTACCCGAACGTCTTCACAGATACAGGGCGAACATCAGAAAAATCACCGGAAGCTGAGGCGGGACTGCAAAATTTATTCTCGGGGCATCATCATTGTGCGTTCATCGGCCGTCTTCAGTGCTTCGGCCTGCTTCGCGCGCAATTCATTAATTGCCTCCTGCAGCGCCTGACGCGTCTGGCGATTTTTACGCAATGTCTGACTCATGTGCACGCGACTTGCCACCGCGTCTCCAAGTGCGAGAAGCACCAGCCACATGGAGAGCAAAAGCAATCCCATGACGTAAGCCGCCGCGAATCCTGGTGATGTTCGGAACTGCGGCAGATAGTCGCACATCGAGATCAGGGCGCCCAGTGTAATTGTCAACGCGGAAGTCTGCATGCGACGGCGATACTGCTGCTCAAGGAATTTTAGTTCCATGGGTGAAACGTCAAGGTCGTTCAGGAAACGACGACGGCGCCATACGTGCCAGGTAACCATCGCAATCCCAAAGAACCAGACAAAGGCCCCGACTCCGATAAATAAATAACTTGTTGCCATTTGCTCTGCCTCTTCGTTCAACTTTCCGGCATCTTCAGGACTGCACTATGGTTCTTGCCTGAACACATTCCGCAATATTTTGCGGCAAGTCCTGTTCCGATTCAAGTCAGCCCCGTCAATTCCACAATGCAAATTGTTGGCAGTTCTGGAGTTACGAAGAATGAATTGTTTCCTCCTGATCGACCGCATTATGCCCCGGGACTCAAAATGGCGCAGCAACTGTTCGACATTGCTCCGATTGGCCAGCGCAAGGGTCGGCAGCAGTCCGGATGGGTGTTAAACTGCGATCTGCTGTTCTGGCTGCAAATTTCCTCGTTTTTGTCTTCGGCGAGTTTCCTTCATGTGGACATTTCAAAGACAGTTCGCGTTTTTGCTTGCGACACTCGCGCTGACGGTTTCTGCGAAAACGCAGGGCGACGAGATATTTCGCGAGCAAGTCGCGCCATTGCTGGAACGTCGCTGCCTCTCTTGCCATAACGACGGCGATCGAAAAGGTGACTTTTCGCTGCAGACGCAGCGCCAGTTGGAGGATTCCGGATTTGTTGTGCCGGGAAATGCGGACGAAAGTCAATTGCTTAATGTTGTTACTTCGCATGGGCCGGGAGACGAACGCCCCTCGATGCCCAAAGACGGTCGTCCGTTGACGGCAGCGGAAGTCGATCTCCTTCGGCAATGGATCGCGGCGGGCGCGGTTTGGCCAACGGATTTTCGTCTCAGCGAGCCGACTGTTGAAAATTTTGACTGGTGGTCGTTGCGTCCTCTGGAACTCCCGACACCGCCGGTATTTGAGGATGCGACGGCCCTGAGCTGGCTGAAGACCCCGATTGACGCGTTTGTGCTTCAAACGCTGCGGGACCACGCGCTCCAGCCATCTCCGGAATCAGACCGGCTTCGATTGATTCGGCGCGTCACCTTTGATCTGACAGGCTTACCTCCAACGCCGGAAGAAATTAAAGCCTATATCGATGACGCGGAGCCGAACGCGTATGAACGGGTCATCGACCGATTGCTGGACTCGCCACACTATGGTGAACGGTGGGCTCGTCACTGGCTGGACGTTGTCCGTTACGCCGACACCTGCGGCTACGATAAAGATAAACTGAGACCAAACGCGTGGCCATACCGGGACTACGTGATTCGCGCGTTCAACACGGATAAACCCTATGCACGGTTTGTTCAGGAACAGATTGCCGGCGACGTGTTGTTTCCTGGTGAGCCGGATGGGATATTGGGGCTGGGCTTTATTGCCGCGGGGCCTTGGGACTTTATCGGACACGTGGAAGTATCGGAAAGTAAAATCGACGGATTGGTGGCTCGGAACCTGGATCGCGACGACATGGTCACGGGAGCCCTGAACACATTTTGCAGCACCACGATCCAGTGCGCACGCTGCCACAATCACAAATTTGATCCATTTACACAGCAGCATTATTACAGTTTGCAATCGGTCTTTGCGGCCGTTGATCGCGCTGAACGAATCTATGACACGGACCCTGCAGTCGAAACAAAGCGGCGGGAACTGCTTGCCCGGAAATCGCAGGCTGAACGGCAGCTGGAAGAGCTGGAGAAGTCCATTCGGGCGGAGGGAGGTCAACGCCTCGTGATGCTGGAGGAAACGCTGACGCGGCTGCGGCCGCTGGCAGAGCCGACCACGAAGCGACCCGAGTTTGGTTATCACAGCGAAATTTCCACTGCAGCCGACAACGAGAAATGGGTCGAGATTGATTTGGGGAGGGATGTTGAATTAACGTCGATCGTGCTGCATGCTTGTCACGACGAGTTTGCCGGGATTGGAGCTGGCTTTGGATTTCCCCGGCGTTATCGGATCGAAGTGACACCCGCCTCACAACGTGCTGCCGGTCGGCCTGCAGTCGTTGTGCGGGACGCAACCGCTGCAAGCGTCGCTAATCCCGGGCTGACTCCGGTCAAGATTCCCTGTGTCGAAACAGCACGATATATTCGGGTTGTCGCGACACAGCTGGCGGCGCGGCAGAACGATTTTATTCTGGCGCTGGGCGAGGTTGAAGCGTTCGATTCTGACGGAAAGAACGTGGCCGCTCACGCACCTGTCACGGCCCTTGATTCGATTGAATCGCCTGTACGATGGAGCAGGGGCAACCTGACAGACACCATCTGGCCTGTGGCTGCTGACCACGACGCGGCATTCGCGCTTCTCGAAGCCCGTCAGACGCGAGACGCATTACTGAAAAACCTGAACTCGGCGGACCGCAGACAGATGCGAGAGACACTGATTCAGCAACTGGCTGTGCTGGAGAAACAGCTCAGTGAATTACCACGCGGACGTGTGGTGTATGCGGCAGCAACACATTTTGCGAGGCAGGGAAATTTTCATCCCACGGAAGGCAGGCCCCGTCCCGTGAAAGTCCTGCACCGCGGTAATGAGACTCAGCCCGGTGACGATGTGCAGCCCGGAACAATTCCACTCCGCGCGGATGATGCATGGCAGTTTCAGCTTCCTGTGGATCATGCAGAGTCCGATCGTCGTGCGGCACTTGCGCGCTGGATGACGCGGCCTGATCATCCTCTCACCTGGCGGTCGATCGTCAATCGCGTATGGCAGTATCATTTTGGTCGAGGGATCGTGGACTCGCCCAACGATTTTGGCCGAATGGGACAGTTGCCAACTCATGCGGCACTTTTGGACTGGCTCGCAATCCAGTTCCGTGACAATGGTCAGTCCTTCAGGAAACTGCATCGTTTGATCGTTACCAGCGCTGTGTATCGCCAGGCCTCTGCCGGTAATCCCGCAGCTGAGCTGATCGATGCCGAAAACAGATTTCTGTGGCGTATGAATCGCCGGCGGCTGGAAGCAGAAGAGATTCGAGACGCAATCCTGGCGGTCAGCGGAAAACTGAATCTCGAATCAGGAGGACCTGGGTTTTATCTGTTTGAACTGGAAAAGCCCGAGCATTCGCCACACTATGAATACAACAAGTTCGATCCGGAAGATGTTCAATCTCATCGCCGCAGCATTTATCGTTTCATTGTGCGATCCCAGCCGGATCCGTTTATGACAACGCTTGATTGTGCAGATTCATCACAGAGCACTCCACGCCGCCATGAAACACAAACCGCGCTGCAGGCGCTATCGCTGCTCAATAATCGGTTTACACTGTCGATGGCGCGTCATCTGGCGCAACGTCTGGATTCGACGGAAGATTCAACAGATGAAAAGATTGAGCTTGCTTTTCGGTTGCTAACCGGGCGGGCACCTGATCAGGAGGAACGACGTCAAATGATCGTCTACGCCGACAAACACGGACTGGCGGCGTTGTGCCGATTGCTGTTTAATCTGAATGAGTTTGTCTTTGTCGAATAGGTTTGTGCTACACTCCGAAAGAGTGCTCCTTCTCGGGCGATTCCCCCAACAAAGTCCTTGCGGACTCCGTCGGTCGTTTCCCCAGGGGAAGGAGCAGCTCAGCCAATTGAGCGGCGGCGTAAACAGCAACAGCAGGCGAATTCCTGCCGCCATTTGTTGACTCGCACGCTCATAAGACGAGTCTTATGCGGATATCTCACACAACTGCATGTATATCGATTGTTCGCAATGGAAACTTCCGCACATCTTGAGGTGACGAACTCAACATACGCGGATATCTTTGCTGCAGAATGTGGCGAACGTCATTTCGAAGATACAGCAAAAGAATACGGTTGAGCATCTTTGTCAGGAATGAAATAATCTAAGCGGATTTCTATTCGGGTTTTCCCCCACGACGCATGTTGTAGAGGTAATAGTGTTACGGTCCGGATCGTGCGAACAGATACGTTTACCTATGAAGCCCGTGCTTGCAATAACTGCCGGAGATATCGCAGGGATTGGCCCCGAGGTGATTCTGCGGGCGCTTACAGAAACATCAAACGTGTGTCATCCGGTGTTGATCGGCCATCCGGAGATTTTTTGTCGAGCCGCTGCGATCTTTGGGTTGACGAATTCACTGCAGGAAATAGACCCTGAAGTGCGGTCGCCGGAAAGATTTCGCAATGCTGTGATTGCGGCAGCGGGACAAAACATTGTGTTATGTGTGAATCCTGCCGGAGACGACGTGCTGTCGGCATTGCCGGGCTGCGTGAGTCGCGCCGCAGGCGACGCGGCCTTTCGCTATCTGGATGCCGCGATCGATTTAGCCAAACGGACCGCGGTCGATGCCATTGCGACGGCACCGCTCAACAAAGAATCGCTGCACATGGCCGGGCATCTGTATCCCGGTCACACCGAGGTTCTTGCAGAGCGGTGTGGTGTCGCTGAATATGCGATGATGCTGCATTTGCCGGAATCCGCAATGACAACCTGGCGTCAGCTGATCCGCCCGTTTTTTCGAGGCGATCATGCCGTCAACGAGACTGCTCCGTTGTGTGGGCTCAGTATTGCCCACGTGACGTTACATACGGCCATCAGCCGTGTGCCGGGAATGCTTACGCAGTCATCGATTGTGGAAAAGATTCGCCTGATGGATCGATTTCTCGAGCGGATTCACTGTCAGCGGCGTGCCATTGCGGTGTGTGCATTGAATCCGCATGGCGGGGAAAATGGTTTGTTTGGCGATGAGGAGTCTCGTTACATTCGACCGGCAATAGACTCTTGTGTGGCCGATGTAAAGAATGTCACAGGTCCCCTGCCTGTCGATACTCTGATTCGTCGTGCAGTGAGCGGCGAGTTTGATGGCGTTATCGCCATGTACCATGATCAGGGCCACATCCCGGTAAAACTGATCGGATTCGACGCGGCGGTCAATATCACGCTTGGATTGCCGATCGTGCGCACCAGTCCGACTCACGGCACTGCATTCGACCGCGCATGGAATTCGAAATCTCCAGCGGATTGTTCCGGGATGGTGGAAGCCATCAGGATCGCGGCAGAGCTTGCGCAACACGACTGACAATTCCGCGTTCTTGTCCAGCCGGTTGCAAGATCGCTGCGTCTGCGAATGACACCGCAGGCCTCCACGACAAAACGTTACAACCCGGGAGGCCAGTCGCCTTCGGGGGAACTGAAACCCGAAGGGCCGTTTTCTTCATCTGCGGGTGGTGGCGGTGGCGGATTTCTCAGACGTTCCTGGAACTGCTGAAACGAATGGTTCATTGAATCCAGGAGTCGCTGGGCATTGGCAGACGCCATGAACACCCGCTGAGAAACAGACGAGCGGGGAAAGAAAGTCGTGATGAAGTCGAAAGAGAATTCAGTTGGCGAATGTCCAATCATTACGGCATTCGCGTACGTACCCGATTGCACGTCGTCGCTGATTTTCAGGGTCTCATAGAGATCCTGAGCCGACTGACGCGATTGCTGATTCTGGTTAGGAATCGTCGGCATATGAATCGGACCGAAGCGATCTTCATAACGATGAATATTCTCCTGAAGCGCCAGAATAAACTGATGGACCACGGCTGGTGGCATGACGATTCGGGCAACGACCTGCTGTGGCTGCTGCATGCGGAGCAGAAAATCCAGGATGAACTCGTGCTGCCCCTGCAACACAACAGCACCAGTTGTGAAAACACCGCGGGCTACATGCGATGGTACGAGAGCACCGATATGTGAGTGACGGATCTCCTGGCTTTGGGGGCCATCATTCTGTGATGATTCTTCTGAGGGGTCGTCCGGGTTCGGCGGATCTATCATTGTGATTGCGTCTTCGATTTTATCTCGGGAGCCTGAATTTTGGCATGGCAGCGTTTGCCCCAGCAAAAAGGCTTAGCGTCGCGAGGACGCTAAGCCTTCCGCATTGTATCGAAACCCGGCGGCAAATTGCTAGGAATTTGGCTGGCCTTTCACACGCTTGCGAACGTCCGTCTCAAGAACACCGAACGCTTGTTCATGCCGCTGAAGTGCCATCGACAACGCACTCCACAAACGCTTTGCTGTAAAGTGATTCAGAATAATTCGCTGAGTTACCTTCACTTCGACCTTACCCGTCGCATACGGCGTTGGGTTCAGACCAAGGTCCAGAATCAGTTCTTCAGGAGTGCTGGACACTCGACAGAAATTTGCGTACCCGGCATTCGCATGGGCGTCCGTCACGACAACTTCCTGAGTCTGCTGTGCTTCTGCTCCCCGACCTGGTTCAGCATCCGGTCCGTTATCACTATCGCTCACGTTCGTATTCTCCAAAATTGAGTCACTTAATTACCGTTCGAACCCTGAAGTCCGAACACAAGGTTCTACAGGTCGAAGACTTATAACAATGCCACACTTTCACGGCAACGCTGTTGTCAATTCGTTTCCTGATTGTTTCCTGCTCCTGCTGGAAGTGAGTTAAGCAGGGCAAACTGGCGGAACCTTGATGATGTCTTTACGGCGTTATTTCTTTTGGGGGTCCGAATAAGGCGACTTATCAAAAGTTGCACAGTCACCCGTGACACGGGGATCGCCGGAATCCTTTAGAATTTTCATGAGTCGCTCTGAGAGTTCGCCGCGGATCGCAGCATATTCGGCGTTATCGGCTACGTTGTGGACCTGATCGGGATCAGCCTTGATGTCGTAGAGTTCTTCCTCAGGCCTCCGTGAAAAGCCCATATCGATGAAATTTTGATAACGCGGATCAGCAAGGCCTTCGGTGAGCAGCCAGGCCTTGGCTGGGCTCGCGTCCATATCCGCAAAAGCTGCGTATGTGGTGTTGGTCAGTTCGTTGGACGCGGGCATTGGACCATCGGGCAGGCCAAAGCCCGGCGCCAGGCCCATCGGCCAGCGATCAGGTTTGAAATTTCGCACATA
Source organism: Planctomycetaceae bacterium (assembly GCA_020426105.1). Classification (GTDB taxonomy): domain Bacteria; phylum Planctomycetota; class Planctomycetia; order Planctomycetales; family Planctomycetaceae; genus SXXK01. The sequence continues at coordinate 1,163 of JAGQQS010000102.1, read as the reverse complement.
GAGGTAATCAGCCGTTCGAATTGCCCGCTGTGGATACGGCAAAAAATCGTGTCGTGCGTGCGACACATGCCGCTCGCGTCCGGTGACAACATGGTCGCGGCGCGGATCGATTAATCCATTTTCTGAAGATGCAAGAACCATGCTCAGGCTGCGGGCGGTCATCACTTCGGGCACAGGGACACGTCCAATTTCCAGCAATGTGGGGGCGATATCAGGGACACATACGAAATCGTCCACAACGCGGCCGGGCGGAATTTGGCCGGGCCAACTGATTGCCAGTGCGACGGCGGTGCCTGAATCGTACAAATTGCATTTGCCCCGCGGCACACCCGGCATCCCATGATCTCCGGAAATGACGATGAGCGTATTCGCCGCAAGGCCGGTTGATTCAAGTTCTTCCAGCAACACACCAAGTCCGGCGTCCACGGCCTGTACTTCGCCGAGATAATCGGCAACGTCTTCACGTACCACAGGAACATCGGGTAACCACTTCGGAAGTTTGCCGATAAGTTGTTCGGGATCGATCCCCCACAACTGTTTGCCGGATCCCTGAACCCATTTGCGATGTGTGTTGGTAGGTCCCCACCAATACAGAAAGGGCGAATCATCCTTCCTTGTTTCTAAGAAGGATATAAAATTGCCGCGAACTTCATCCAGCAATTCCCGTTTCCCCTGCTCGGGTGCCGCTGCTTCCGACACGTGCTGTGAGAACCTGTTGAATTTATTTCCATGTCTGTTAAAGGCCGTGGACTGCGCGCCGATCGGGGCATTGGCGGGCGTCCCGGGACTCCAAACCTTTCCGGAGTGCCCAATCTGATATCCGGATTGCTGCAGCAATAATGGAAACGCAGGAATAGCCGGATCCCATATGGCGCCGTGCAGAATAGCGCCCAGTCCGGTTCGCCAGAAATACTGTCCGGACAGCAAAGAACTTCGACAGGGGGTGCAGGACGGACTATTTACAAATGCGCGCGTGAACAAGACTCCGTGAGCCGCAACACGATCAAAATTCGGCGTCTTGACGACAGCGTTCAGGCCGTCTGGTTCAGAAAATCCGTAGGCACTGGCGTAGCGTCCCCAGTCGTCGGCAAAGACAACGAGCATATTCGGTCGGTCCGCAGCGTCAGCGCTGTCCACTTCGAATCCACCCGCCAGCAGTCCAC
>JAGQQS010001245.1 GCA_020426105.1 Planctomycetaceae bacterium | reverse complement strand
TCGAAATCATGGTGTCGCGGAACTCTCGGAAAGTGGTGCGAAAGAAACAACAACCCCGACCTGGGACGCAAACGATCGGAACTGGCTTGGAGACGAGAACACCCCAGGATTTGGGTTAGTTTCGCAGTCGATAGACATGCGACCTCGTTCGCCAACTTAATGGAATGGAACAATAAACATCCTGTCCGCTTCGCTACCCTGCGGTGCACGCGTGAAGGTAAGCGTCCGCCGTGCCTGGCTGAGCCTGTCGTTTGCCTATCCCTGCCGACTCTGCTGCAACAGCTACTGACCAACCGGCCAACGCACCTTTCAACCCGGCCGCGAGTGGCTCCTATCCGCACGTAGCCAACGATCCTGCCAGTTCGAATTATCAATCGCTCAGGCCGGGAGCCATCGTTGCCACGGCAAATTTCACTCTGGTTCAACACGATCGACACGCACATTGAAGTCTACGCTACCTCAAAACAATCATCCGCGCGGCTTGGTAACTCGCTCTCACCGAAAACTGCCCGCCGCAAATGCCACACAGAACCCTTGTGAGAAATGCAGACGACTCCTTCACCTGTTTCTCGCCAGTATCTGACCCGACAGACTAAACTGTTTCCTGAATCGACGAAGCGCAGTGCGGGACGTTCCGGGCTTGCATCCACTACCTGACACCTTGCATTTACCACCCGACACAGGGAAGGACCAAAGCATGAAACCAGATCCCGTTTTCTTGCGAGAAGCCATTCGTTTGTCCGTTGAGAAAATGGAAGCCAACGAAGGCGGTCCGTTTGGTGCTGTGATTGTGCAGGACGGAGTCGTGGTCGGCAGGGGATGGAATCGTGTGACTTCGACAAACGATCCAACGGCGCACGCGGAAGTCGTGGCGATCAGAGATGCGTGTGCCCGTCTGAAAACTTATTCGCTGGACGGATGCGTACTTTACAGCAGCTGCGAACCCTGTCCCCTTTGTCTGGCTGCCACTTATTGGGCTCATCTAAAGCAGATTTACTATGCTGCCACTTGCGATGATGCTGCTGCGGCCGGTTTCGATGATCGAAACTTCTACAGCGAAATCCGGAAGCCGGCTGAAGAACGCACCATTCCCATGCAGCAGGCTATGCGTGAAGAAGCTCTTGTTGCCCTGCATGCATGGGCAAAGAAAGTAGATCGATTGTTGTATTGACCGGCATCAGCCGACGGATCCTGGATTGCAGCAAATCGGTTATTTGTGCGAATGACAGTCGCCTTATCCTGTGATCAGCTGGGCAGTCAGTCGTCCGTTTTGTTTACCCAGCGCAACCGTCCTCGGAAGAATCTTCGTGACCGGTTATACGCTCGCGAAGGCCTGAATACCTGTGATTGAATTCTTTGAAAGCTTGTGTTTTGAGTTTTGAGGATGCAGAACAGCGTGAAAGGTGGCAGAATGCAGTCCATCGAGCTTGTGATATCGAGCGGAATGCAACTGCCAGGGTGAGGATCATCCCGAACCAGTTTCCGTAAATGACCTGCCAGAGGAAGCGATGCATGTGGAAAACCGAGCGAAGAATGCGGTCGGCCAGCGAGCAGCAGGCAATGTGGCGGCCCTGTCGGCGAACTGCCCTGGCAACCGGTACTTTGGCGACGCTGCAGGGATTCTGGGGAAGCTTGTCGTCGGTGGCGTCAGCGTTGTCGCCCGTTTCGCAGTCGCGGAGACGTGCGAAGTCGGTGATTCTGATTTTCAACTGCGGTGCTCCCAGTCACACCGATTTGTGGGACATGAAGCCCGAAGCGCCGTCGGAGGTTCGTGGAGAATACTCACCGATTGCGACGAACGTCAGCGGCATCGAGATCTCTGAGCTGCTGCCCGAAGTTGCAAAGCGGATGGATCGTCTGGCCGTGGTTCGCACTTTGCATCATTCACACGGCGGACACAATTCCGGCATGTACTGGTCCACCGTGGGAAAGCCGTATCGGATTGACAGTACGCTGATCAACCCCAGTCGAGCCGACGTTCCGTGTTTTGGAACACTGGTAAACTGGCTGGCTCAGCGCGACGGCTATTCGGGAAGCGTTCCTCCGTATGTCATCACTCCGCAGCCGCACTGTGACA
>JAGQQS010000101.1:2125-2995 GCA_020426105.1 Planctomycetaceae bacterium | reverse complement strand
TCGGTCGAGGCCCCACCGAAGCAGGATAAACAAGTTCTGGACGACGGCGGCAGGCTGCAGCATCGACGGGAATAATCCACCGGGCTTTCAGAAAAATGCCTTGAGCATCGGCACGGCAGGAACTCATCACCATAAGCCAACTCCGCTCAACCCAGTTCGCTACTCAACGCCATTTGTCCGCACTCGCGAAGTCAAAGGCTTATGAGTTATGCCGTCTTTCTACTCGGGGCCGGCGTACTTATTTCCGCGCCAGTCCCATGCACCACCTGGGTAGGCCATGGTAAATGAGTCCGAGCCATCGTGATAGTAGACCTCGAATCTCTGTAGGTCAGCCGAGACCCAATATCCATGAGAAATTGCCCGCGTGGGAGAAGCCGGAATCTGTGTTGGAAATGGCGGACCTTGTCCCGCCAACGACGTGTAGACGGACTCAAGATATTTGGCGGTGCGATTGATTCGGTAGTTCTCGGCGGCGAGCGATGCCGGGGCAATTCCGGCGGCGAGCACACCAATGAAAAACAAGTAGTTGCGGAAGACTTTGCGGCGAGTGAGCGCGGCCACGACGGAGGACAACAGCGCAACCGCCGCGACAACTACGGCCACAACCATGTTTGCGAGTCCATAAACTTTGTCGCTGACGGATCCGGAAGAGTGTTGCACTGCGACGTAAATGAACCATGCGGCCAATGCGACGATGATTAGGATAGCTGGTATGTGTCTCCGCATTTTGGGTCCGCGTTGAGACTTTCGCTTAACGAGTTGGACTGAGCCGCGGAGCCGAGGTGGCGGTGCGGTGGTATTGGGGATTGTAATTGCCCCCGGTCAGCATTCGCCAGATCGAAGCATCAGATTTGCCGTGGCCACACCAGA
>JAGQQS010000101.1:0-2102 GCA_020426105.1 Planctomycetaceae bacterium | reverse complement strand
AGCAGCATCGCCTGCAACGCTGGTTAGGATGGATCTTCGGCGCGTCGGTCGAGGCGCCACCGACGCAGGATAACCAAGTGCTGGACAGTGGTAGTTGACCGCTGTGACAAGAACTAATCACGTATCATACGATCCGTCCATTGCGAAACATGACGTCAGAGGAGTCTGACCACTGGCCTACTTGAACAAATGCTTGAACTTCGGCTGGAATGGCACGCAGCGACGCAAGCCCAACCCGTTCAACACCGAACGCTATTCCGCGCCGTCCGTCTGCATTAAGGAAGGCAATGCCTGATTGGTTAGGCACCTGCCATGTGGCGTCGCAATGCTTCGGCAATTGGCGTGAAACGGGCATCATCAGGATACTGGGCGAGCCATTCCATCAACGTCTTGGCATCGTTTGTCAACCTGGCGTCACAGTCGGCTCCCGCATTGAGGAGTAACTGCAGGGTATCGAGATGGCCGTGTCCCCCGGCGCAGTACACGACCGTATGCCCGCGCGGGGTCCGGGCATTCACGTCGGCACCGCACTCGATCAGCAGACGCACCACTTCCGTATCACCACTCCGAGCCGCGTGGTGGATCGGCTGATCACCGCAGCCATCCGGTGCCGTCGCCAGACGGGGATGCTTGCTGAGCAACGAACGAACCCGCGCGGCATCCGCGAGGAAGACCGCCGCCAGAAACTGCCGCGACAGATCATCCGTCGGCCGCACATGTGCATCCAAGGCGCCGTATTGGACGAGCAGGGAAACAATCGCTTTGTTGTTCCGCACCTCGCTGGCGTAGTGCATCACGTAGCCATCGTGGGCGGCAAGATCGGCGCCGGATTCGATGAGCAACCGCACGACCGCCTCATGCTGCCACAGTCCCGCGTGGAAAATGGGCCGCCAGCCGTACTCGTCATCGGCATCGACGGCAGCGGGATCGGCGGCGATTAGCGCACGCACGGCATCGACGTCGCCTCGGCTGCACGCTTCGTGGATTGATGCTTCGGTCATATGGTCACCTCACCAGCACGACTCAACTATGCTTAGGCCCAACGAATTGCGATCTATGCGACAGGAGATTAACGATAGTGCATTGAACCTTCCCGCTGTGCGAGTGTTCGGAAACTCTGCAAGATCAATCCCATTCACGTAGCGATGAAGGGCAATTTATCGACTGACTCTAAGCTTGTCACCCCGGTTTTCATCGGTGTGATCATGCAGTCGATACGTGGACATTGATTTTATCTCATCGACAGAAGCTCGGTGCTCCGTCACATCCACTGACGTGCCAGAACCGTGAGTTTCCAATGGTTCAGACTTTTCCCCGTCAGCGCCTTCAATTTGATCACAAACGCGATGTGAGGATATTGCGAGCATGATCGAATTCAGATCGTGATGTAGCTCCAGCCGAGGTCACTCATGAGGGCGTGCCCTGAGGGACAAACTTTTAAAGGCTCAGCTCGGTTATCCGAGCTTTTCCAGGGAGTGTGCCATTTTGCACCGGGCCAGGTCCTTGAGATCGGTCACATTTACGGATGACTGCAGGACCAATTCGAAATACCCGATGGCTCTCGGATACTCCCCCGTATTCCAGTAGACATTTCTGAGGTTGAATTGCGCCCGGACCAGCAGGTCCGGCGAGATGCCGCACTTTGCGATCGCGCGGTGAAAATCGTTTTCAGCCAGGCCGTAGTATGCTTCACTGCCGAACTTGCATCCTCGATTGATCAGCGCGTTGCAGAAGACCCATGCAGATGCCAGATTCTCGTTCTGCACCACGAAATTGAAGTACTCGAATCCCAGACGCGAAGCCGTCTTCGACGACCAAAACGCGTTTCTTGCAAAAATCGACGAAGCAATCCGGCGGCGGAATGTGAAACTCACGTCGGTGACTTGAAACAGACCATCGGTGCTGTCAGTTGACGATCACAGCCATTTGGGTTCAACGTCGTGTGCAAGGCTGCCTTTAATAAACACCACATCTGTCTGCATAGTAAAGGCTCCCTTTAACATGGACGAATTCTGACTGCTTGTTAAACTCTCGGACTACTATGGAAAACACGAACGAAAAACCCGGAAGCCCAAACAGAGCAGGCAGATACGTCAAACAGC
>JAGQQS010000100.1 GCA_020426105.1 Planctomycetaceae bacterium | reverse complement strand
AAGAATTTAGTACAGTCGAACTAATACCGGGCTCGCGGCACAGTGGCTGTTGCGTTGGGATCCAGTTGCTGAAGTGTGTTGTTGTACTGGGTATCAAGTTGTCGCAACTGATTTTCGTACGACGACAGCGGATTCACTGGTTGCGTCTGCACGCCGGGCCGCGGGGCTGTCGTCGTGGCACCTGTATTCGGCATTGCGTACTGACCGTTCGGCTGAAGACTCCCCGCAGGTGGCGGGCTGCTGTAACCTTGATTGTTGTAATTCTGTCCTGGGTACCCCTGGGCAGTCTGGCTTAACTGTTGTGGTTGAGCGCGGAGCTGTTGGATCTGCTGTTGCTGCTGCATCATCCATTCCTGCGACGGTAATGTCGACAGGGGCTGACCATACATAGCGCCATTGATGACTGAATTACTGCCTGGCGAGCTGACGTTACCCATGTTGACCTGTCCGCCCTGAGTTCCGGCGCCCTGACCGATCGGGAACAATGCTCCCGGCCCTGCGTTCAGCCCGTCGAGCTGGATCGGCGCGGCGTTCTGGCCATAGACTGGTTGTTGCTGGTTGGCATAGGCATTTTGCTGTCCAGCCTGATTTGTGGCTGGGTAACCGGCTGGATATCCGGGGCTGGTGTTGCCTGCCATCGGGTTGCCGGAAGGAGCCGAGAAATCGCCGCTTCCCGGGTAACCAGCGATGTTCACAGGCGGCTGTCCGAAGCCCAGAGGTTGTCCATAACTGGCACCCTGAGTCGGTGGCTGAAATGCGCCACTGGGTCTAACAGAGATCACGCCGCCGGGATTTGCTGACGTGCTGCCGGCTGGAGGCGTCTGACTGGCGGTCGCTGGATACTGCGGACTTTGCTGAAGTGGTTGCCCGGGGTTCGTCGCGTACGCTGGATTCATCGCATACGAAGGATTTGTAGCGTTCACGGGATTCGTCGCGACCGACGTGGGTGGGGAGGTCGTTGTTGGCGGACTGCCGAACTGAGCCGGCGCAATGGTTGGCATTTGCAGATTCGTGTCGGGAGCGTAGTTGCCGGGTAACGGAATCGTAGCTGCCCGATTTCCCGCTGCATACGCTTCAGTTGTGGTTGGAACCGTGTTCGATCCGGAGGATGTGCCAGGCGGTTGAGCAAGACCGGACTGAGGCGCGTCAACTGGTTGGCCCGCGGCAACCAAAGGCATCGCCGCGCTCGCGGGGCGGATCGGCGAGTTATGATCAGGCGGAACCGTGATTGCTGCGCGCCGCTGCTCAGCTGCAATCCGCTCGCGATTGGCAATCTCGCGAACCTCTTCAAATGAAGCATTCGCCGGTAGCGCCGGCGCCATGCCGATCAGACTGGAGGCTGTCTTAGGAGATGTCACCGGTGCCGAGTTTGGCGCGGGCTGTGATTCGAGAGCCGCCAGAATCTGAGTCACTTTAGCGACGTTGCCATAGCGTTTCGTCAGGCGTTCCCGCGCGGCTTCGCGATTCCCCTGACGCACGTCAAGCAGTGCCAGATTGGCGTGTGCATTTTCGTGATTTGGGTTAATCTGGATGGCCTGCTCCAGGTAACTGGCTGCTTCGCTGTAGCGATTCTGGAGCAGATAGGAATAGCCGATATCGCAGAGCAGATTTGCGTCGCGCGGTCGCGACCGCAAAGCCTGTCTGTAGTGCTCTTCGGCTTCTGTCCAATTTTCCGTCAAATCGGCGGCCATGGCCAGACCGTGGTGGGCCGTTGGGTCATCCGGGAGAAACTGCAGTACCTCGGTGTAAGCCCGTCGGGCTTCCGGAATGCGATTCTCCTGCAACCCGCGCTGGCCTTCTGCCAGCAGTGCTTCGACGCGACTTTCGGCGATTGGCGATTCCGTCGGCTTGGATGTGTTGTCGTTACCTTCATCCATGCGACGAACGAATTTGGGCAGCAATTCGCTATCGATATCGCTCTTTTTCTCGGCACGCACGAACGGGTTCCACAATTTTGGCGCGCCCCCATCGACCTGGCATCCGGCGGGTGAAATTGAAATCGCGGCGATACAGGAAAAAAGCCACCGACGTCCTGACATGATCAGGTCTCCTGGCGGAATGTGAGAGACGATATGCGCTGTCCTGTCGAGAAACAGAACAATCACTGAGAGAGAGGAAGAACGACAAACGTTCAGACAGGTTGCGGAGTTTTACAGGATTTTCCGTTTTCGTGTCGAGATGAGATCTGACACGGATTTCGGCAGAATTTGCCGGTTTTCGAGGTTTCGCAGACGGAGACTCTGAGTTCCGGTGCTGGTCATCAACAAATCGTAGCCACGGACATGGGCCGTTTTGCTGCCCGCGAAGGAAATGGAAGTCCTGTTTCGGTGAGTGGGGGATGTCAATTCGCTGATTGTGCGGCTCACGAAGTATCAGGGGACTCACGGACCCCGCTCGCCGCAATTCGGCCCGCGCGAAACATAGCTTGAAGTCGAAACAAAAAAAGCAGCTTCCTGACGAGGGAAGCTGCTTTAGAGATTCATCGAATTTCGCGGAAGCGGGATCGACTAGAAGCCACCGCCACCACCGCCACCACTGTTACCGTTATTGCCGTTGTTGCCAAACCCGCGAATGCGGCGGAAGCGACCGTAATCCTGTTCAGCTTCCATGGAGTTGATGCCATTGCTGTATGGCTGGGAGACAACGACGCGTTGATTAGCATCCTGATTACCCAGATCCGTGAGGACCCGTACCACGATGTCGCGACGTACCTGATCGAGCTCAGGGTCGGCGTTGTTCCATGAACGCTGCACGATAATCGGGAATGGCGTGGAAGGCATTCTGGCAGCGATTTCTGCAATATGATCGCGACCATATGGGCTTAACTCCGAAGAGTTGTCTACGAATTCATTCCGATACATGACAAAGTCGGCGGCCTCGCCATTTGTCTGCATCGCGTGCCAGTGAGCACGAGACACGGATCCCAGCGGCAGCACATCAGGAACCTGCGCTCGGCTGGCGGCAGAGCCGGATCCCCAGCTTGCGGGATTCCACCAGTGGCAGCCGCAGGTCGAACATCCTGAGTCGCAGCAATCCACGCTGCACGTACTGCAGGACGTCCCGCAGGGGTCGCAACTTGTGCAGCAGGTCGGTGTTGTTGAGGAACATCCACTGGCCAGCCCACAGACTGCGAGCAGCAGCAGTTTTGCTCGATGTGAAGATTTAAGAAGATTCATAGTCACTCTTCCTGTCCGCACGCGAAGTGCCGGGAGGGTTGAAAACTCGTTGGTCAAAGTTGTGGAGAACTCGGGTCTGACAGCGTCCGGATCGTCGGTGATTACCATGCGGTTATTGTGCAGGCTTCGTAAAGCCCACAGGTCTAACCTGCTGTGAGTTTTTCGAACCAGGCAGTCGGAAAAAGGACTTCTTCGGTTCAGCTGCAGCATGGCTGTTGAAATTCGCCGGCCCGGTCATACGGCCTTGTGGCGGGTAGTTTTGGGGCGCTGGTGGAACCTGTGGCATGCCGCCCTGTGGATACGTCTGCGGCCCCTGGTACTGTGGAGCTGCTGGCTGCTGATACCCTTGATACGGAGCCGTTTGATACGGAGCGGATGGCGGAACCGAGTAGTCAGCCTGCGGTTGAAGAGGAGCCGAGTACTGCATTCCGCCTCCGAACGGTGATCCGCCCTGCATCGGCGTTCCGCCGGAATAAGACCCGGCGCCGAGGCCAACCGGTGGGTTGAACTGGCTGTAACCGACTGGCACACCGTGCAAATTACCGCTACCGACAGTACCGACCTGATAAACGTTGTTGTCCGGTGTACCTTCTGATCGTCCCAGATGCCACAAGTCATAGTCATTGGGGTGCGTATGATTGAATCCTGGCAGAGGCGGAACTTCATCCGGCTCCATGGGTCGCACAATTTCCGGAGACACGAGGACGAGCAGTTCTGTTTCGACGTCCGAAGCGTTTTTCGACTGGAACAGTTTAGGCCCGATATATGGAATATCACCAAGCAAAGGAATGCGGCTGACGTTTGTCAATTCCTGACGTGACAGCAATCCACCAATTGCGAAGGTTTGGCCTTCACGCAGCTCAACGGTTGTCTGCACACGCTTGACGTTCGTACCTGGAATTCCGTTGACGGCGTTGGCCGCATTCAATTCACTGAATTCAGGAACGACCTGGAGTCGAATCAGATCGCGGTCGATAACCGTCGGCGTGACGACCAGACTCGTGCCAAATCCCCGGAATGACGTTGCCTGGCCCCCACCGAGTCCGATAATTGTCGGTACGGCAAATTCGCCACCGGCAAGAATGCTGGACGAGGTGCCGCTCATGCATGTGACGGTCGGCTCTGCCAACAGCTTCACTGTGCCATTTGACTGCAGCCAGCGGACCAGGACCGCAATTTCACCGTTTTCAAAGATACCACTCAGTGTTGTTCCGGTTGCACCACCGAGGGCACCTCCCACAGAGTGTCGTGAATTATTGAAGGCAACCTGCCAGTCGAAACCAAAGTTTCGCATCTGCGAACGATTGATTTCTGCGACGATGACGCGCATCATCACGTTGTATTCGCCCGGGACGGACAGTTCGTTGATCACGATATCCCGGAAACCATTATTCTGCCCGTTACCGCCGCCGCCGATACCACCAGCACCGAAGTTTCCGAACATCGCGAGGTTGTTCAGACCACCAGTGCCGTCGTTATTGATATTGTTTCGCCCCAGAGTCCGGAATACTTCCGCTCGAACAATCTGCAGAATGTTCTGAGCCTCTTCAGCGTCGTAAGCCTGCCCGCGAACCAGTACCTGAGTGCCCACCGGAATGATCGCGACCTGAGAATTCGGGAAGAGCGTTTTCAGCCGACGTTCAAGTCGCCCAAAATCCTGGGTTCTCTGATCTTCCAGGCTGGCATCATGGACTACTGTGACTTCATAGATCGAAGGCATCTCTTCGCCTTCGAACCAGAATGACAAATCGGTCTTGCCCAGTTCCATCCCGACAACGCTGACCTCGGTCGGGGAATACTGTACGTAGTTCGCCACGGTAGAATCAGTCACAGCGATCCGGCGAATATTCCGATTCGTCATCACCAGTTGGCTATGGCGTTTTTCCAGTTCCAGGTTGTACTGCGGCTTCAACAGACGATCCACGTTGGGACTGTGGATGGCATCGACCTGCCCGGAAATCCCGGTATCAGTTACCAGCGGAGCATCGAGCTGGAGCCGTTGCATCTGGACAGGAACGATACCCGTCGGGGATTCTTTGCTGAATTCCGGGGTCTGCTGAGCGGACAGTGTTCCAGTGGCCAGCGTCGACAGGGCGACTACCCCTGACAGCATCTGCTTCAGCGATTTTGCCTGTAGTTGGCGACACCAGGTTTTCAGAGACAAACCCAGACCGGCTTTATCAGCTGACATTCGACGTGCTCCTTCCGTGTCACATCACTGAAGAATTCGGACGGAATTCTTCGTTACCAGTCTTTCGTCGATTCGACCCCGCTGCAGTAATCCTTACTGAGAAAGGCTTGACGGCTGCTTGTCAGCGGCTGAAAAGACCAAGTTGCACAGTGTCTATCGTCCAGGTGCTCTCCCTGATTGTGATTTGAATTGCCTCTGACTTCGAAAATTGTGTCCCCAGGGTGAGTTCGTCCGATTGGGCAAACCTGAGGGATCAGTGGAGCGGTGTCGCGAATCTCATGAAAAGCGGCGGCCTGTTTTTGCGCTGCCGCGTCAGAGTCTGTCCGGATACAGGGAGGGCGAGGCTCCTGCCGAGCCGAAGCAGGGCGCAAGTTCCGCGTTTCTCGCGGCTCAGCCGTAGCTTTGCCCTCCCAAACATTCAGCAAATGAGGTTCTCAGAAAGACGCCTGGACAGCGTCCTACCACACGATATTGATATTGTTGTCGGCGACGCCCGGGTGAGCCCATGGTCGGCGGTAACTGTGAAACGGGAGTCGATGGTGCACGCCTCCTCCGTCCATGTTCGGTAGGTTCTCAAACCCACTTTCGAAGCTGCGAGGGTCAGGATGGCCGGAATATCCACCGCCGAAATGTCCACTTGATCCGTACAGATTGCCCAGCTGAACAAGTCCGCCACCAACGCCTCCGATCCCGCAACAGCCTGGAACCACACTGGCGCATTCACAACAGGCGTCCATGGGTTCAGTGGTGTGCATCGCGGGCCCGGCGTACACCACAGGGGCATGCCGTGCGGGACCGTGGGCGCAACCGCAGCCAAACAGGCCAGCGTGAGTAGCAGCCGTTCCGGTAAAACATGCGACAGCTGCGAATGCGAATGCCGAAAACAGGTGTGTCAGGTGTGTCATTAGAATTTCCTCGATACAGGTCTGTAGATGCTGTCGCCGTGGCGAAATCTTGTGGCTCAGGACAGCGCCAGCCACAGCATCATTGATCTACACGCAAAAACCTGACTCGGCCAGAAGTTTCAACGGCGAAAATAACGAAAGGTAAAATATGACGGTCAATCCGTTCGACATGGGCATATCGCGTTGAGTTGTCTGAGGCTGTGGTTTCTCCAGATTTCATCAAGGTCTGATTCCGTGATTGTGCCGATCAGTAGACAGGATCAATTTTTCAGACCTGTGTTTCGCGGAGTCGAAATTTCAACAGTCTGAAGCTGGCAGGTCTTATGCCCCGGAGGGAGTCGTATGCGTCGGACATCTTGGTTTGCATTTTTGATCGCCGCAGTGGCTGCTGCTTCCGCCCAGGCCCAGGTCGGATCACCCGGCCTCGAATACGGGAGCACGATTGCTGCCGGTGACGGCGTGCAGTTGTATCCCTACGATCAGCAGGATCCCTGGCTCCATGGTCACTTCCAGCGCGTTCCTGCCTATGGTGGATTCGCCAGCTTTCGACCATACAACTATCGCCACGTGTTCGCTCAGACACAACTTGCGCAGCAGTGGGGACACGCACATGGGATGCCCTACTCACAGCAATTCTGGAATCGCTATCGCGCAAGCTATTTGGACGGCAATCTGCATTCCAGCAGCCAGCCGATGATGCCGAATCCACAAATGCCGGTGCATCCATCTCAGATGTATCCTGTCCAGGCCTACCCACAGCAGCAGTTCCCGGTTCAAGGGCGTCCCAATAATGCCTACCCTGTGAGCGCCGTTCGCCCGATCGGATATCAGATGCAGGATGTGTCTGAACAGCCAGTCGTTGAAGGACAGTCGGCAGTAGCGACTTCGCAGACTCCGGTCGAATTGCCCATCCATGTCTTTCCAAAACGCATGAACAATCCATAACCGTGCCCGGTCAGAACTGAAAACTCCCCACGAGAGACGCTCCGTGCCTTCGAAAGTTGGTCCGGAGCGTTTCGACATTTATGGCTTTCAGCAGAGTTGCATGCCGTCCCGCTTCAACATAATCTTACGGGGAATTGGTATCTCCGCTTCCGCTCGCCTCTCACAGGTTACGACATGAAAATCGTCCGCATCCAAACCGCTGCCGGTGAAACTTGCCTCGCCAGCCAGCAAGCCAATGGTACTCTCGAACGCCTCACCGGCAGTTTGTTTGAAGGCCTGACTTCCACGGGGCAGGCTGTCGTTGCGACAAAGATCCTGGCGCCGCTTGATCCGGCAGCGATCCTCTGCATCGGCCTCAACTATCGAAAACACGCGGAAGAGGGTAAACAGCCAATTCCGCAGAATCCTGTCCTGTTTATGAAGACGGCCACGGCAGTACAAAATCCGGGCGATCCCATTGTCCTCCCCAGAAAACTTCGTAGTGATAAAGTGGATTACGAATGTGAACTTGCCGTGATTATTGGTAAGCGATGTTATAATGTGAGTCGCGCGGATGCACTATCCCATGTCCTGGGCTATAGCTGTGCTAATGATGTCAGCGCCCGCGACTGGCAGAAAGAGGGTGGCGGTGGTCAGTGGTGCCGTGGGAAAACGTTTGCAACATTCTGCCCGCTGGGGCCCTGCCTTGTGACCGCCGACGAAATCCCTGACCCCAATGCACTGCAGATTCGAACAGTTCTGAACGGGAATACGATGCAGGACTGGAATACGAATGACATGATCTTCGATGTTCCCACGCTGATCGAATTTCTCAGTGCCAGCACGGTACTCGCACCGGGCACCGTCATCCTGACCGGGACACCGCATGGCGTGGGTGCGGCACGGACACCTCCCGTGTTTCTGCAACCGGGCGACACTGTGACGATCGACATCGAAGGTATCGGCAGTCTGACAAACCCGGTGATCGAAGAGGTGGTCTAAACCATGACCTGCGGTTTCCCTGCAGACGCCTTCCGGCAGTTGCTCCGCAGCCAATCGCAGTCAATTTCCTGTCGCGTTGCTGCACGCTGAATTGGATGTGTGATCTACGATGAAAATCACAGACGCCCATAATGAACGAATTGCGAAAATGACGTTTTCTTCTGTGTACCCGCACCTGCTTGCGAAGGTTGAAAAGAAAGGCCGGACCAAAGAAGAATTGCATCAGGTGATCCGCTGGCTGACCGGTTTCACCGAAAAAACGCTGCAGAAACTCATCAACGACAAGGTGACGTATGCGCAATTCTTTGCGAAGGCCAAACTTAACCCCAATGCCCACCTGATCACCGGAGTCATCTGCGGCTATCGTATCGAAGAAATCGAGAACCCGTTAACGCAACAGGCCAGGTATCTGGACAAGCTCGTCGATGAACTGGCAAAAGGCCGAAAGATGGACAAGATCCTGCGTACGGAATGAGTTTGTACGGAAATCAACTCAACCGCCACAGGCGTCGCATGATCCATTCAAAGCCCAGCAGCGTTACCATGAAGAACATCAGCCAGCGGCGGTCCCAAAGAGTCCTTAACTGCTCATCCACCACGACCGGTTGACTTTGATCGGGCAACAGCGTGGGCAAGGTTGCAAGGTCCGTGATCGCCAGGTAACGTCCCTGAGTATCCCGCGTCAGAGTTGTCAGCAGTTCGACATCCTGCGTGGGATTCTGCGATTCCAGATTTGGCAGAACAACGTCGATGGAGGCCTGAAGAACGTCTGACGATTCGGGTACCGGCACGGACAGGCGATAGATTCCTGGTCCAGGTGGACGGAAGCCCGCGGTGTACAATCCTGCTCCGCGGCTGTCAGAATTTAAGCGATCGGGCAGAGTCAGTGTCCGTCCTTCGCCATCGGTGACTGTTAACGGCACGGATTCTGTCGACAATGGTTGTAATCGAGCATCGTAAACCTGAGCCCGAACCGTGACCAGTTGCCCCGGCGCCACTTCGGTACGATCCAGCATCAGGATGCCGCGTGCATTTCCGCGACTGCGCCGCCCCTGTCCCACTTCACGAATCAGACTCGTCCAGAATCGCTGATGGGCCTGCGGTGAGATTTCCCGCAAACGCCATGTTTCAGCTGACCCGATAAAGATCGTGCGGCCCGTGCCGTAGATTTGTGCTGCGAGGAATGGTGGCTGACCAAGTTCTGTACGGGCGCGTGGATTGCCGTATTCAAGCAGGACGACTGCGCCATCACGAACGCCGCGAACCGGATAAGATCGATAAATTCCCTTGAACGTCTGCCACAGATCCACGCTTGCATTACCTGTCTCATCGGCGATCTTCAGGAATTCCGTAGCACGGCCCTCCGGTGTTAATGTGATTGGCCACGGTTCATCTGCACGCTGACTGAGTTGTAGTTCGGGAGGCATGCGATTCAGCAACACGGGATACAACACGGTGATGTCTCGAAAGGTTTCAGGCTCCTGAGCCAGCACCGGAGTGAAGATTTCGCCAGCCACCACAACAAAACCGCCCGCATGTTCAGAAACCCAGCGGTTCAGAAAAACCTGCTGCTCCGATGACAGCCTGCTCCAGTCCGGATCGAACGCCACGATCACATCGTATTCAAAAAGTTCCGCTTCTGTCGTTGGAAACTTTGTCAGCAGTTTTTTTGCCTCCTGTGACACAAAACCCACGTTTTCGTCGGTAACTGATTGCAGCCAGACGTCGGAATCGACACCACTGTGACGAAACAGCGTGTTGCGGACGAACTGATAGTCCCGCATAGGTCCACTGGAAATTACCAGGACCTTCATCTTGCGATCAGTGACCTCAATGGTGCGACGACGCTCATTGTCGTCGAGAGTCATTTCTATGCTTCCCGCGGTGGATTCAATGAGTGCCGTGAATTCATACTTTCCCGGTACTTTGAGTTCCTGACTGAATCGGACCGTCGTTGGAATGGAATCGTCGGCGAGTTGAATTGTTTGCTCTGCGACCTGGCGCCGGTCCTGGCCGTCGCCATCGGATGACTGTTCAAACAAGCGCACCGTTGCCTGTTCTGCGTGCGACGCCGTTCCCTGCAGCATCACGGTAATATCAAACGGGTCGCCCTGATGAACATCCGCAGGGCTTTGCATCCCGGCAACCCACAGATTCAACTGCGGCTTCTGACTTCCCACACCGACGGTGATCAGTCGAGTCCCTGTGCGTTCGGCTCGAACCCGTGCAGGTTCCATGTTCAGACCGCTGTTTGATCTTCCGTCTGAAATTAAGACCACACCGCTCAGCGTTCTGCCTGAGATCTGGCCAATGAGTTGGTACAGGGATTCTCCAATTCGTGTTTCGGCGCCGCGTGGTTGAATCAACGATCGCCACTGTTTTAGCGCTGCGGGATCTGTGATGGCGCCGGTGGATGTTGCGGTTTCCGCAAGCGTTACCGTCGCCGCTGAGACTGGAGCAGGCGTTTGATCGTTCTGCGATTCTTCAGTGTCCGTTTGGCCTGTCTGCATCGACGGATCTACATCCACGAACCGGACATGGTCTTCTGAAACGATCGCCCAGGGCCCGGTCATCGCGGAATCAAAGGTATAAATCGAAACCGTATGTTTCCTGCTGAGTTCTGATAAGACGCCGGAGGAAATCAACGACTTTACCGCCATGTCTGCTCTGGTTTCTGATGTACCGGGTGAGCGGGAAATGTCAATCTCCTGATTTTCGACTTGCGTCCCGTCGTTTACAGGATCTGCAGCGGACCATGCCATGGACAGAGATGTATCCAGCAAAATGCTGACGCGGGATTTTTCAACGCGGCTAAGTTGCGTTCTTTGTTGCGGATTGAGCACAATCATCAGCACCAGAGCGAGCAGCAGCAGTCTGGGAATCAGCAGGATCGCTCGCGCGCGCGCTTTCAGAAACCGCGAATCTTTAAGTGCTGTGCGAACTGTCAGACCCGCGAGAACCGCGATGCTGCCCAGAAGCAGCAGGATCCCAGCCGTCGATTCCGGCAGGTCGAGTTCCGTCGTTCGAAACGACTGTGTTTCAACTTCAACGCCTGGCGCAGCGGCGATGGGTTCCGCAATCGAATCAGGAGCCTGAATGATCGATAACTGCCGGAAGATTTCGGGATGGAGACTGTGAACGAACGGCATCATGCTCGAATGTTAACTTCCCATTCAATTAAAAGCTGTCATGCGAGTGATGAGTCTGTCGAAAACCGTGGAAATTCGGGAAGGACGGGGTTGATCCGGAACAACACAGGATCAGCCTTGACGACGCTGGTTCCGACCAGGACTGAATCTGACGACAAATTGCATTTGACAACATTTCGTTGAAGGTGACTCACGATGCTGGATGGTAACTCAAACGCAATGCCAGGAGTTGTTCGGCCACAAGCGTCGCGATCAGTAATCCCAGCAGTAACCAGCGGAGTTCTCGGCCTGCCTGGGAGCCGCCAAGAGAATTAGCGGCATCCGATTCCAGAATGCGAACATGATCCAGCTCGGACTGACTCGTGATCTGCTCGTGATCGGCCAAAGCGAGTGAGCTTTCTGAAGTGGGCACGTTCACAGCCATCACGAGATCATTCACGTTACCGTCAGGACTGAAGCGGCGGAGACGATAAATACCGGGGCGCTCAGCCTGCCTGATGACCACGCCAAGTTCCTGGAGCGAACTCGCCGCGTCGTCTTTTTTCGTGTCGTCACCTTTCACCGACGGGGTCTCTCCGGGAATGTGAGAGTCGTTCTTCAGCAGAGTCGCCTGCAATCGCACGAAAGTTTCAGCGACCGGTTCATCGTTGGGGCCGGCTTCCGGTAAATAGACTTCGACATTTTCCGTGAACTGGCTGATGGGCCACTGCAACCGGATTGGTTCCGACAGCTCGCGCGATTCGACACTGTCAATCGGACGCTGGAGGTACTGATGAACCAGCAGTTGAGTCACAACGTATCCCGGGGAAGCGGGTGCGACCGGCCAGTTGCTCCAGCGCCGCCCTGCCCCGATGAGAAATGTCAATACCCTGCCCTTGCCGATCGCGTGCTCAAATGCGACTGGCTGGCCGGTCCTGAGACGCATGATCGTCCGCACGCTGTCTGCTCGTTCAGTATCATCGACTTTCCATTCATCTGTCACCTGCAGCCAGCGAGCAATCTGCACGGTGTCCGGGAATGGACTGTCCGGTGCGTTGTAGACCATAAAAATCGGATGTTCTTCAAACACCGGGGTCAGGAACGGACTTGCATTCCCAGCGGCAGCACCGACGCCGGGGTCGACTTCATGGACGGTTCCGATCGGCACTGGAAACAGTTTCATCGAAGGATCACGCAGTGTTTCGGAGTACCATCGCATGTTGGCCTGCTCTCCCGGGAACCATATGATTCCTCCGCCGGCGCGCACATAATCCGTGAGCAGCAAAGTTGTGTCGGCTGGCAGGTCGCGCACATTGAGCAGATAGATGCAGTCGTATCTGGATAGATTTGCGGAAGTCAGCGTCTGCGACGCGCGGACTTCGCTGGCCAGACCAGTCAGCGCCGGATCGGCACTGAGCGCTGCAGCGACGAAAGATGCGTCTTCCTGCTGACCTTCGTCGTCGATGATCAGGATCAGGCGTTTTTCAGTGACTTCTACAGCCAGAAATCGACGGTTGTCCTCGCGCAACGCATCGTCTTCCAGACGTACTTCAATCTGGTGCCGGCCTTCGGAATCAAACGTCACATCATGTGAGACCTGCAGCTCGGCACCGGGTTCGATGTCCGGGATCAGAATTCTGCCCGGCAGTGATCCGCCGTCGAGCAGAACCGTGCTACGCAGTCCCGTGGCCTTCCTGGAGCTGTAGTTCTTCAGCGTCACCGTCATTCGCCATGGAATACCCTGAGCGACCGCCAATGTTTCGGCGGCGAGCTGCTGAATCACGACGTTCGAGCGTGTGTCGTTCACGACTGCGACCAGATCCACGGAGGCATTGAGCGTCTTCAGCGATTCGAGGGCCGCCACTGTGTCGGGCCGACTGTTCCAGTCCGTGGCGCGCAGATCCGTGAGGAAATGCACATGCGGTGCAGCACCGCCATCCGCGGCCAGGATGTCGCGGGCCGCATTGATGGCGTCGATCGGTGAGGGAGCGCGCCAGGAACAAGTCAGGTTGCGAAGTCGCGGGAGGATTTCCTGCACAAAGGCCGCATCCAGAGTGCGATCGGCAACAATCGGTCGTCCCGGATCAGTCGTTGATAACAGTGTAATGCGTGATGTTCCCGGCTGACGACTGCCTTCGACCAGCATGTTTTCAAGAATCTGCAGGGCCTGATGAAAGACGGTGGAGCCACCTTCCTGATCGCGCATCGAAAGCGAATCGTCAAGAATGACCACATGGTGCATGCTGGCACCGCGCAGCATCAATAGCCGACCCGGATCCAGTACCAGCCTTGCGATCAGCAACCCGATCAGCAGGACTGCCAGAATTCGCAGCAGTAATAACAGTAACTGCTCAATGACGACGCGTCGTCGATTGAGCTCTTCACTTTCCAGCAAAAACTCCATGGCCGCAAACCGCACTTTTTTGTATCGCAGCCGACTCAGAATATGAATCAGGATTGGCACCAGTACCAGCGCAGCCCCCGGCAGCACATACGCTGGGTTGAGGAAGAACTGGGTAAGTGTGGACATAGGCGACTGGGGTTTTCAGTTTTCAGTTTTCAAATCTCAAATCTCAAATCTCAAATCTCAAATCTCAAATCCTTCAGCTTGATCGCCCGCAGTATCGCCGCGACACGTTCTCGCTCCGGCTCCAGAAAACGGTTAAACGGATCGGCGGGTAAATCTTCGCAAATGCCGATCAGCGACAGCGCCGACTTGGTCGCTTTGATGTGCCGAGATGCATACTTTCCGATGTCGTAGATCTCCTGAAACTTGATGATCGTTTCCAGCGCTGCGGCCGCGGCATCGGGGTCGTTTTCCGTCAATCCGCGATAGCATTCGACGAACACCGATGGAATGACATTGGCGCCTCCATTGACACCACCATCGCCGCCCAACTTGATCGCTTCGGGCAACAGGGCTTCGGGACCAATCAATACCGACCAATCGGGACGAATTGATTTCAGTCCACATACTTTTGCAAAGTATTCCAGGTCGCCGCTGCTGTCTTTTACGCCGACAATGGAATCTATGTCTGAGAGCGACTTCAGCGTTTCGATCTCGAACCAAACCTTCGTCAGCCCCGGCATATTGTAAAGCATCAGCGGCAACGGGATCAGCGGCGCGATGTTGCGAACGTAGCGGGTCAATTCAGTTTGACCGGCCGGAAAATAGTAAGGCGTCGTCAGTACCGCCGCGTCGGCCCCACATTCCGCCGCGTATTGCGCCAAGGTCACAGTTTCAACAAATGCAGTGTCCGTGACGCCGACCAGAACGGGCACCCGACCGTCGACGATCCGAGTGGACTCGGCAATCATCTCACGACGCAGGCGATAGCTCAAACTTGGCGCTTCACCGGTCGTCCCCAAGATAAACACGCCCGACACACCGCCGGCGATGACGTGGTCAAGCAACCGCTGCAACCCGTCCCGATCCAGTTCATCACGGGCCTTCAGCGGCGTCACCATCGGCGGCACGATTCCGCGCAACGAAAACGGCGTGGTGCTGCCAAGGGAACCGTTTTCTGATTCTTCTGTTACTGAACTTCCCATCGATTGGTTTCTCTCGATTCGATTGCATTGAGTGTCAATTGAAGCCCAGCAGCGATGTGACGCTGCATTGCATCGCGGGCGGCATCCGGTTGTCCCGCCCCGATTGCTTTCCAAATCATCGCGTGGTCGTCACACGTCGATTTCATGATGTCGGCGTCGTAGGAGTGACGCTCGGTTGCGAATACACGGACCAATGCATTGGAGCTTTCACTGGATCGTAACATGGTCTGATTACCCGTTGCGTCGATGACCAGCATATGAAACCCCAAGTCAGCCTTTTCGAATTCCGCCGTTTCACGCTTCCCGGCAAACTTGCTTTTTGACTTAGCGACTTTACGGGAAAGCATTTCCATCCGATTCAGCGCGCGGCCTATCGCACCGATCTGCGATTCACTCGCACGTTCGGCGGCCTTCGCCGCGGCATAGGGTTCGATGGCTTCTCGCATTTCATACAGCTCGATGATTTCATTGCGGCTGATCGTTCGGACGACCGCGCCGAGCTGCGGGACGAGTTCGACAAACCCTTCATTGGCCAACAACCCCATTGCTTCGCGGACCGGCGTGGCGCTGATCCCCAGCTCTTGACCGACCGGCCCGTAACGAATGCGACTTCCCGGTTGAAATTCACCGGCGATCAATCGCGAACGAAGATGCTGGTAGGCAAGTTGTGCGTGGGTGGATGTCACGGAGTCAGAAGCAGGGTGAAAAACCGATGCCTGAAGTTTGTAGAGGTCTATAGACTTTAACGACTGGCGCTCGCCACGCAAGCTGGACGCCGGCGGGGCCGGGAAAAATAATAGAATTCATCCCCGCCTTCGTGGATTTTTGTCAGCCGATGTGCATCGCAAATCCGCAAACGCGGCTAAACTACCCGACTCGTCGAACCTGACCCACACTCCTTCCTTTTCCTTTCTCATCGCAAAGCGCTATTGTGACACGCCGGATGCACGCAACTAACGCTCGGTCTCTTTCTGCACGCAAGATTGATCCGCGAAAATCCCATCGGCGTCCCAGAGTGGAGGTGCTCGAAAGGCGGCAGATGCTGGCCGCCGAATTGGACGCGACAGTGGCGGCATCCGTTGACACAGGCACGGGGCTGCCGGAAACCGAATCAGTGTTTTGGGAAGATCGAACGTTCGAAATCCAACGAGGTCAGTGGGTTGTGCAATTTGATCGACAGTCGCAAGTTGATCACCAACACGTCGGCGGTGTCGACGGCACAGCTCCGGCGCAAAGCGACGCAGCGGCCAGCGCCCAAGCGTGGTTATTGCGGAAGCCCCCAAAGCAATTGATCTCAGTCGCCGGAACCATCGAGCGACGGCTTTATGAATTTGACGACTTGCTTGTCCGCAGCGCGATGCTGAATGCGTTCGCGAATTCTCCCGGCGTGATTTCGGTGGAACCAAATTATCGGCTTTCGGTGGATGTTGTTCCCGACGATCCATCGTTCTCGCAACTGTGGGGACTGGACAACGCCGACGACCATGACATCGATGCGCCCGAAGCCTGGGAACTGACGACCGGCACTGGTGACATCGTTGTCGGCGTGATCGATACCGGCGTCGATTACAACCACGAAGATCTTGCCCAAAACATCTGGGTCAATCCGGTGGAGTGCCCGGGCGGCATGGGGACTTGTACGGAGGACGGAATCGACGACGACGGAAACGGATACATCGACGATTTCTATGGCTGGGACTTCATCAACAACGACAACGACCCGATGGATGACAACAGCCACGGGACACACGTTGCCGGCACGATTGCGGCGGTCGGCAACAACGCGACCGGAGTCGTTGGAGTGAATTGGAATGCCAAGATCATGGCGCTCAAATTCCTGGGCAGCAGCGGCAGCGGCTACCTGTCCGACGCTGTCGAGGCGATTGAATACGCCGCAATGATGAAACGCGACTATGGCATCAACATCCGACTGACCAACAACAGTTGGGGCGGCGGAGGTTACTCGCAAACGATGTACGATGCGATTTCCGCCAACCGATCAGCCGACATGCTGTTCGTTGCGGCGGCGGGGAACGATTCTTACAACAACGATACAGCGAGGTCGTATCCGGCTTCGTACAACCTGGACAATATTATCTCGGTCGCTTCGACGACATCCTCGGACGGCCTATCGTCGTTTTCAAACTATGGCAGCAGCTCGGTCGACCTGGGTGCCCCGGGATCTTCGATCTACAGCACGATCCCGGGGAATCGCTATGGAACCAAGAGCGGGACTTCGATGGCGTCGCCGCACGTCGCCGGTGTCGCCGCGTTGGCCTGGGGAATCGACCCGGCCGCATCGTATGGACAAGTGCGCAGCGCCGTCTTATCTGGTGTTGATCCGGTTCCGGCGTTGACCGGAAAAACGGTGACAGGCGGGCGACTCAGTGCTCTGGGCACGCTGCAGCGAATGGGATTGTTCGCGACACTCGTCTCACCACAGCCCAACGTGATCGTTGACACGGCGCCGACGACCTTTACGATCGATTTTTCAGATCCCATCAATGTCGCCAGCGTCAACGCTTCGGATTTGATCGTCAATTCAATCGCCGCCGACGGCTTTACGATCGTGGATCCGAATACCGTTGATTTCACATTCAATACTTCGCCGGTCACCGTCGAGGGTGTCCAGACGATTCGGTTGCCGGCCAACAGCATCACCCAGGCGTCCGGTGGCGACGGCGTGTCGGAATTGTCAGTCAAGTTCTTTTACGATCCCACGCCGCTGCGCGTCAGCGCGGTGACACCGACCGACGGATCGGTCTTGCCATTGACGGATTTGAACATCCAGCTTGATTTCACCGAATCGTTGATCGCGGGGTCGATCGGTGTCGACGATTTGGTGTTAAGCGACGGGCGAGTTGATCGGTTCACCGTCGTCGACTCGGACACGGTGATCTATTACTTGACCGGAATCACAAACGAGTCCGAATTGTCGATCGATCTGGTCGGCGGCACGATAGCCGACACCGATGGATTCCCGAACCAACCGTTTTCCGCTTCATTCCCTCTGGACATCGACTCGATTGCTTACCCAGGCGTATGGACCGCTCCGCCGCCGTTGGGATCGCGAGTCCGCACCACTTCGATTCCGGGGCTGTGGCACGACGGCAATGATGAAGATCGATACGTCGTCAATTTAGAAGCCGGTCAATTGATCAGCGCGACATTGCAACCGTCGGCCGGCTCGGTCGGCAGCGCACCGGCGCCGCGTTTACGAATCTTGGATCCCGGTGGTACCCCGATTGCCGATGTGTCGGCGGCGGCGGGACAGTCTGTCGTCATCAATTCGATTGGCGCCACGACCTTAGGCGATTACACCGTAGTCGTTGACACGGTGGCAGGCACCGGCGGCGCGTACGATTTGAAGATGGGCTTGTCGGTCGTCTGGGAATCCGAATCTTTGACCGCAACCAACAACGACACGCTTGGATCGGCCGAAGACGTGGATACCGGATGGAACCTGACCACGGCGGATATTTCACAACTTGCCGTCGCCGGGTCGTTTGCCACAGCGTCAGACGCTGATTGGTATGCGATCACACTTGATGCCGGTGTGCCGACCACGTTTTCGCTGGCGTCACCCGGATTGACGCAGTCGGGCGGCGGACCGTTGGCCTTGTCTTTGCATGCCGCTGATGGGTCGCAATTGGCGTCTGGCCTGGTGACCGACGACAACGCGGTCATCGATGGTTTTGCGCCTTTGACAACGGCACTGTTTTACGTCAACGTTTCCGGCGGCAACGCGGACTATGTGCTTTCGGCAACAAAGGGTGGGACCTTGGACCGCGACTGGATCAACGTCGATCAAAACGGTTCGCTCGCCACGGCCCAGCCGCTGGCGTTGCCGCCGCGAGTTGTCGGTCATCTGGGCGCCGATTTTCAAACCGGACCAGGTGTCGGCGGCACGGCGATTGAAACCAGCACCATCTCACTGGACTCATCGCCCGAAGGCGACATGGTACGTGATGTCGTCTACACCACTGACGGATCGCGTTATCTGATTGCGCACCGAGACAGTGAAAACGTTCTGGTCTATGACTCCGCGACCGGCAATCTGTTAGCCGAAATTCCGGTAGCCGGCAATCCAGTCGATGTGGAAGTCACGCCGGACGGATCTTATGCGTTGTCAGCCAACACGACAGGCAACACCGTCACCGTGATCGATCTATTAACACTGGCCAAGGTGGCGGACATCCCGACGTCTTCGCCATGGCCGTACCGGGTCCATGTGACGGCCGACAGCACCCGCGCCGTCGTCGCAACCGCGGGTGACAACTACGTGGTGTTGTCGTTGACTTCGTTTGCCGAAACGGCCCAGATTGAAGCGTCCGGCTTGGGATCGCTCTCGCAAACCACCGGCTCGGGATACGGCGGACGCACCGTCTTTCATTACACCGATTTTGTGTTGACACCCCAGGGCAACAAATTGGTCGGCCCGGGCGAAGGTGTCGCCGGTGCCACGGTTGATGTGTTTGATTTAACCACGGGCACAATGTCCGCGTCGATCGCCGTGCCCGACGAATCTCCGGCCGTCGTGGTGACGGCCGACGGCAGCACCGCATACGCGGTCAGTCGGCGTTCGGTGTTCGAGACCACGATCAGTCAGATTGACCTTTCCAACAACTCGCTTGTCCGGGAATTCAAGGGGCCCGGTTTGACAACGGACCACGTGTTGCTCGCTCCGAACGAACAGGAACTGATCGGCGGCCGGTACAGTTCACTGCAATTCATCAGCCTCGCGGACGGGTCCGCCGTTTCCGTCGGTGCCGGAGACACGTCGTCGTTTGCAATCACGTACGACGGCAACTACATCTTGGCCCGCGACGTGATTGATTTGAACAGTCGATCCAGAGTCGACTCGTTGCCGTTCTTCTCGTCGATGGATCTGGTCGTGACCAGTCCGACAGAGTTGCGAGGATTCCAAATCAGTCGTAGCACAAGCGACAACTACAAATTGATCGACATCGACGGCAGCGCGTCGTCGGTCATTGAAACTCGAACCGGCGGTGGGGCAGTTGAAGGCGACACGCCGGTTGCAATGGAGATCACGGCCGACGGATTAACCGCGGTCACGGCAAACTACGGTTCAAAGAATTTGTCCGTGATTGATTTGTCGGGCCAAACCGTCACACGATGGATTGATGTCGGCATCTCGGTCGACAGCTTGGCGATCACACCCGACGGAAGGTATGCGATCGCTTCAAGCGCCAGTACTTCGGATTCGGTGGTGTTGGTCGATCTTGTGACCGGCAACGTTGACGCGACCATCACCGGCATCCACTATTTCCCACGCGACGTCGCAATTTCCGATGACGGAACCAAAGCCTACGCGATCGGCACCGGCCTGACCGACACTCCCGATTCGTTGTACATCATCGATGTTTCGGGCGCCGCGTCCAGCATCGCGGCGACCCTGCCGATCGGCGACGCCCGCTCGGGGATTGATGAATACACACGTTTGCAACTTTCGCCGGACGGTACGCTGTTGGCGATTCCGGTAACGGGCAGCGGCGACCTTGTACTGATTGACACCGCGACCGGAACCGAAGTCTCGCGGATCTCCACGGGCCAAGCATTACCAACCGAAGTCGTCTTTTCTCCCGACGGCTCTTACGCCTACGTGCGCCATCAATCCGGCGGAGGCATTTCGCTCGTTCGAATCGACGGCACAAACACGCATCTTCAAAAAGTCACTACGGACATCCCAAGTCCGATCGCAATGACGATCGATGCCTCGGGAGACTACCTGTACGTCGCTACGTCACAGTATTTTCGAAACAACGAAGTCCACGTCGTTGATGCCAGATCCTTTGATGTCGTGCATACCGTATCGCTGGAATCAGAGGCCCGACCGACGCGGATGCACATCGACGGCAACGTGTTGTACCTGGTTGCGACCGAGAATTTCACGCCACAGGTTTTTGCCGCCAACGCGAACGACACCCTGTTCCGAATATATGCCGCCGGAGTGCGTTCGAAACTGGTCGATTCGGCGACCTTGGTCGGGCGAACAAAGTTGGTCCATTACAGCCCGGTGCTGCAATCGGTGGTGACCGCGTCACAGGATCAAGACTTGCTGGAGCTGTTGGACTTTGGAAACACCAGTTACGGCGACGAAGATTACTACAGTTTTCTTCCTCAAGTGGGCGACTCGCTGTCCATCGAAACGACTTTACCCGGCGCGGCCGAGGGCTTGATCGACAACGAGTTGGACCTGGCGATCGAAGTCTTCGATCCGCAAGGGCGTTTGATCGCATCGAGCGATGACGGACAGCTTCAATTCACCGCCCAGGCAATCGGTGCCCATACGGTTCACGTGTTCGCACAGCATTTCTCGCAAGGCGAATACACGTTGGCGATCGACGGCGCGACCGTCACACCGGGTCCGTCGCTGCTTGGATTCACTCCCGTCGACGCTCAACGAGATGTCGCCCCCGACGCATTGCTGACGATGATGTTCGACGAAGCCGTAGCGATCGGCAGCGGTCAGATCGTGATCAAACGCGTCGCCGACGATTCGACCTTCGCCACGGTCGACGTGACCGGCGGCGAGGTTTCCGTTAGTGGCTCGACGGTCATCGTCACGCCTGCGTCGGCCTGGGAATTGGGCACCAAATACTACGTCTTGATCGACGCCGGGACGTTCACGGGTCTTACCGGCCAGACATTCGCGGGCATTGCGGACAAGACATTGTGGGATTTTGAAGTCGGTTACGGTTTTGATTTCGGTGACGCACCCTATCCCTATCCGGTTGCGCAATCCGACGGCGGAGCGAGGCACTCGTTGTTCGGTCCGCAAATGGGCCCGCTACGAGACAGCGAGCCAGACGGGACACAATCCCCGGCCGCAGACGCCGACGACACGACATCCGACGATGACGAAGACGGTGTTGTTTTCGCCGCGTTGCACGTCGGTCAAATCGACGCCAGCTTTGAAGTGAATGTTAGAAACGTCGAAACAACCGCCTTCATCGATGCCTGGATCGACTTCAACGCCGACGGATTCTTCGGCGGCAGCGATGAACATGTAGCGATCTCGATCCCGGTCGTCGAAGGCAACAACACGATCCGTTTTGGCATCCCCGGCTCGGTGGCCTCGGGGCAGGCAATCGCCCGTGTTCGACTTAGCAGTGCCGGTGGACTTGGAGTAACTGGTAACGCCCCCGACGGCGAAGTGGAAGACTACGCCGTTCAAATTGCGCCTCCGCGAAGCGCGACATCATCCTTTTATCCCCAAGAAAACCTATCGCCAAAATTCAGCGGCGGGAAATCCGTTGCCCCGGTCGATCTGGACAGTGACGGCGACGTGGATCTGATTTTCACCGACGGATCGGACAACAACGTGTCGTGGTTGGAAAACGACGGCGACGCCGGGTTCATCGAACGAACACTGTATTCCCAATGGAACATTAAATACGTCCAGCCCAGCGACTTTGACGGTGACGGCGACATGGACGTCGTCTTCTTGACACCCATCAACGACGGGATCGGATGGTTTCAAAACCAGGGAAATGAAACGTTTATCAAGTACATCATCGATGATCAATTGACGACGCCACAAGATTTTAAAATCGTCGATTACGACCAAGATGGCGACATGGATTTGGTCGCCGTCGACAACTTCGATGATTTGTTGCTGTTGTATCTGAACAACGGAAACCAGACCTTCGTCAAGCAAACCTTGGCGACCAACGTCAACGCATCGCTTGTCGAGGTCGCGGATTTAGACCACGACGGCGACATTGACTTTGTCGTCGATGACGATGGCCTTAGCTGGTACGAGCAGACATCGACCGGTCTAACACAACATGTGATCACTTCCGGATTCCACTACGCCATCGAAATCGTTGACATCGATTCGGACGGATACCTGGACATCGCCAGCGTCGGATCGTTTGACGTCAATTGGTATAAAAACAATCACGTCGGGACGTTTGCCAAACGCACGCTATTCACGGTCAATTCGGTTCGCGCCATTGCGTTCGCGGACCTGGACGGTGACGGCGACATGGATGGGATCGCGCGAGCCAACAATTCGTTCGGTGACGTGTCGTGGTTGGAAAACGACGGCGCCGAAAACTTCCAGATTCGATCCTTGAGCGACAGCGCCGGCGGCCCGGTAGATATCCGCACCGTCGATGTCGACGGCGACTCGGATTTGGACATCGTCTTTTCCACGGATTTTGACGGTGTCGGGATGATCCGAAATATCAACGGCGTACTGCTGAGCGTCGATGCCATGTCCCCCGCGCCCGGCAGTGCAATGGTGACTCCATCGGTCGATCTGTCGATCCGATTCGATCAAACGATTCAACTGGGGACCGGCAGTTTGACCATCTATCTGGAAAGCGACGATTCGATTGTTGAATCGATCCCGGTGACGTCACCCAATGTAATCACCACCGGTGATACGTTGATCGTCAATCCGAGTAACGACTTCGGCATCGGCACCAGGTACTATGTCCGGCTGGACTCCGACGCGGTCGCCAATCTGTTGGGCGATCCGTATGAAGGCGTCGCCGATTACGACTGGACTTTCCAAACCGTTGGTGTCGGCCTGGACTATGGCGATGCGCCCGACGCGTTGCCGGGTCAGGCGGCGGGAGACTACAACACACGAGCCGATGACAACGGACCGTCACATGTTTTGTCGGCCGAATTATTCCTGGGACGGTTAGCCGATCCCGACGACGGAACCCTGCAAAATGAATGGGCAAGCGCGGACGATGGCGACGGTTTCTTGGACGACGAAAACAGCATCGTCTCTCCGCTGCACGATTTGGTATTGACCGAAGGCGCAATGCCAACCATCTCCATTGTGGCAACGAACCTGACCGCTGCTCCAGCGACTCTGACAGGCTGGATTGACTACGACGCCGACGGGTTGTTTGAAGCCTCGGAGTCGGCACAAATCATCATTGACCCTGGAACAGACCGCGGAATCGTGGCGCTTTCGTTGCCCGCTGTACCAACCGGCAGCGTCGGCGAATCCTTTGCCAGGTTCCGACTTGGTAACGATGTTGCGGCGACGTCGCCGGTCGGACCTTCCGGTGCCGGAGAGGTCGAAGACTATCGCGTCACGATTCGCCGAACTGGTTTTGCAACTCCCGCCAGTGCGACCAAGTTAACCAGTGGGATTTCGGGCACGCCAATTTTGGGTGCTTCCGATCGATTCGGCGCGTCGATCGCCGCCCTAGGGGATGTCGACGGAGATGGCGTGGACGATCTTGCGATCTCTGCGCCAAACGACGATGACTTGGCGGCTGATGCCGGAGCAGTATTCATTTCTCTGATGAATGCTGACGGAAGCATCAAGAGTTATCAACGAATCCTTCCCAACTTCGCGGGTTTGCCGTTCAATGCCAACGACCGATTCGGGTTTGCCATCGCGTCCGCCGGGGATCTGAATCACGACGGTGTGCCGGACCTGTATGTCGTCAGTCAAAACACTGGAAACAACGGGCCATCAATCAGTCGAGTCATGCTGAACGCCGATGGAACGGTCAAGAATCACATTTACAACTTGGTCGGACCGGAGATCACGGCGTCACAGTTGACGTCTTTTGCATCGATCGGAGATTTGGACGGGGACGGCAACAATGACTTCGCATTCGGCGAAAGCATTGTTCGAATCAACGGGATTCTGTCGGGCGCCGTGCATGTGATGTTCACGGCCGACGACGGGTCGGCCCGAGAGTTCAGATTGATCGCCAGCGAAACAGGTGGCGGCCCTGTGTTGGTTAACAGTGAATTATTCGGCAACTCGATCACGTCACTGGGCGATCTTGATGGCGACGGGATCATTGACCTGGCGATCGGAGCGCCCGGCAATCGCTCCGTGACGACCAACAGCGGCGCCGTTCACATCTTGTTCATGAAACGCGATGGGACTGTGAAATCGTCGTACCAAATCAACGGAACACACGCGGGTGAACCGGTCATCAATTCGTTGTCGCAATTCGGTTTTGCGGTCACGGCGATCGGGGATTTGAATGGCGACGGCGTGACGGAAATACTGGTCGGAGCGGACAGCCACTCGACGGACTCCGTCTCGCAAACGGGTCAAGCTTTTGTGCTGTATCTGGCCGACGACGGG
>JAGQQS010001244.1 GCA_020426105.1 Planctomycetaceae bacterium | reverse complement strand
CAAATTGTGTTCACGCGAAGCACCGGCCATCGCAAACACTTCGCCTCGAAAGTATTGGCTCTTGAATTCCGCCCGGCGTTCCTGAGCCAGATATTGAGCGGGTGACAGGGAGTACTTTGGTACTGTTGACATAGGTCGTACCGGAATTGCGAAGTAACATCGAGCGGGAAGCACATTTATTCTCGCAGGTCAGTTCCGAAGTGCCAGTATCATCCACGGATTTCAGATGAAAATCTTTTTGTTCATTCCACCTGTGCTTGTGTCAGCGAGGCGACAACGACTTTTTTGGGAATTGCACAAACCAGCGTCCCTGATGTAACCTGGCCATCCATGGGAGGCGTCCTTTTCTGAGGCTTGACAGAGCACTACTCGTTGACAATCTGCTGCAGCTCGGCCAGTGCGGTATCAACGCGGTCAAGGACGTATCCCGCCTGATCCCGCGATTTTAGTTCGGATCGCCGGTCGCGGAGGATTCGGGCAGGAACTCCGACGGCGACGCAGTAATCCGGGATCGGATGCAGAACCAGGGACCCCGCACCAATGATACAGTGCTTACCTACGCTGGCGGCCACGATCGCGCGCTCACCCAGCCAGGTATCGTGGCCAATCGTGATCGGCACATAAACACCTGCCTGGTCGCGAATCGGGACGTTGAGGTCGTTTGTCCCGTGTTGGTGAGCACCGTTCATGATGGAAACATGGGAGGCAATCAATACGTCTTTCCCGATGGTTACTTCACCGATCGAGCAGTAGTGTCCGATGTAGACACCCGAGGCCACGGAGACATCTGGATTTGAAAAAATTGTGCCGAATCCGATATGACAGTCGGCAGCACACTTTTCCATCGTAAACCGAAAGAAGGCATTCCTCAGATGCACGCCAAGCAGACCTGGCATCAGACTCAACAATTGTGACCAGCCGGAGAACGCGCGGTCACTGCCCAGCACGATCGCGTGAACGCGATAGAACAAAGCTGCCGGCAACATAATGGCCATGCAGATCAACTGCACAAGGCTCTTGGCCAAAGCGCGAAATCCGCCTTCGCTGGAGGCCTGCATGTCCGCATGAGGATGTTCAAGGCACGTCTGCGATTCCGGGTGACGATGCCGCGACCGCCACCACCCGATTCCGTCTTTACCGAGCAGCAGAATCGCCCAGAATCCACAGCACAAAACGGAGGCTAACAGCTGCAGCGTGGCTCCGACGTACGGAAAGAGATAAAAGCGGCAGAGACAATAACTTGTCACCAGTCCAGCTCCTGCCGCCAGGCTCGGTCGCCACGGATACGCCAGGGGGCGGACTTTATGACACAGGAAAAGCGTGGTGAACGAGTAAGCAGCGTACGTCGCCACACTGGACCAGGCGGCGCCCCAAAGTCCGAGATATGGCACCAGCAGTGTATTCAAAGCGACGTTCGTAATCACGCCCGCAATGCTGCCCGGCACAAGCAGGCTAGTCCGCTTGGCCAGCAGCGCGGGTACTTCAAACTGGATCTGCAGACCATACACAAACAATGCCAGCAGAATGACAGCGATCAAATCGACTGCCGGACCAAACGCGTCGGGTGTCAGCAGTGGCAATACGGGATGCACGGTCAGCGCCGCGCCCAGCAGCAGGATCCCCAGTGCCGATACGAACCAGCCAAAAATCTGAGCAAACACCTCATCAGAATTCTTTTGACGATTGATGTCGTAAATAGCAACCTGCCAGATCGACGAAAACGGCAGCAGGCACAGGGTATTCACCGCAAACCCGATCTTCTGCGCGAAGGCATAAACTCCCAGATCGCTGTCGCTCACGAGGTACACCAGAATATAGCGATTCGATTCGTGCATCAGCATGGCCAGGAATGCAGTCGCCATGAGCGGCGCGCTGAAGCGCAGCAACTGTTTGGCCAGCGAAAAACTGACCTGATACGGCCCGCGTGTGCATACAAAAACGCTCAGCAGAACCAGGGTATGCACAAATGACGCGACCAGATTGCCCAACAGCAATCCTTCCACGCCATATTTCAGTCCCACCAGAAACCAGATGTTGAGCGTGACATTCAGCAGCAGGCGGCCCAGCGAGATCATCACAAACACGCCCGACCATTTCAGAACGCGCAGATAGCCATCGACCAGCTGACCAATCAACTGCACCAGAATGGTTGCCAGTGTCAGCGTATAAAGCCACTCGCCGTTGGACACACTGTGCGGCAAAATGACACTGACCAGAGTATGTCTGCCAATCCACAGAGGTGTGAGTACTATCAGCGAAGCAAAGGTGACCCATGTCAGCCCCGTCCACCACGTGCGATCATGGTCCTCTTCGGACGGCCGCTCAAAATGAAACCGGGTTACGGCGGTCACCATGCCGCCGCCGATCATCAACGCCAGAATCGCGGCCGTCGTATCCAGAATCCCGACCACGCCGTAGTCGGCCGGCGTCAGGCAATTCGTGTACAAGGGCAGCAACAAGACCGACGCGAGGCGGGTCAGAATCTGCCCGACTGCGTAGATTGAGGAATGTTTCAGGAGATCCCGGAGCGGCTTCATTGATAAAATCGACGCAGCGAAGCAGCGTCAATGCCACTTCTGTGTACAGATTCCAGACCGGCACGCCCGGCCTGTTGACCCTCGTGCTCACAACGGAAAGCTAGGTCATGGTGTTTCTGAGTCACGCGGGATGCGGATTGGCAACGCGAATCGATTCAACATCACCCGCGGGTTTTGCGGGTTGCAGCAACTTTGCAGAAAGTGCAGATTGGGAGCATTACTCCCCCCGGTAATGCGGGCTCATCACGC
>JAGQQS010001243.1 GCA_020426105.1 Planctomycetaceae bacterium | reverse complement strand
AACTGTCGCCGCAGGCCAGTGGATCACCTGTTTTGCAACGAATCCGCAATCACCCGAGGTATCGGCTTCCGCGATCCTGGACCGCGTTCGCAGACACAGTTTCCAACCATTAAGTAACGGCTTCACGAACGATGCCACGCTGAAGACACACGGGGTGGCAAATCTTCAGAATGCCGACTGGAGAATCTCTACACTGGCTGTACGTGACCTCTGCCGGCAAGGCACCTCAGCGGTTCCGGAACTGTTAAAAGCGTTGCATGATGACAACCTGCACGTTCGACACATCGCTGCACTGACGCTGGGCATTCTGCCCAATGAGAACGACTCAAGTTCGCAGTTCGAACAGAGGATTAATGAACTGACTGCTGTGCTTAAGAATGATCGGGAACAGCTTGTTCGCTCCGAAGCCGTCATCGCGTTGGGTCGCCTGAACGCAAAATCAGCGTTGGAAGCCCTGAAGAAAGCATCCGAATCTGATGACAGCAAAGATGTGCGTCACCAATGTGATATTGCAATTGAACGCATTGAAAAGTACCGGGACGACGATTCACTGCTTCAAGCCTACAAGTCCATGGATGAATCAGAATTCAATCAAATATCAATCGGAGTCGCTGCTCCCGATTTCACGCTGATCGATACCGACGGAAAAGCCTGGAAGCTCTCTGATTTCAAAGGGGACAAAACCGTTGTCCTGATCTGGATCTTTGCGGACTGGTGTCCGGTTTGTCACGGTGAATTCCGCGAACTCATCCAGATGAAGCAGCAATTCATCGACAATGATGTTGTTGTCGCCACGATTGAATGTCATGAACAGTTTCGGAACAGAGTCATGAATGGTGACGAATTGCTGGTTGTTCACGAAGGAGCAAAAAAGGCCCCGTCAGCCGGTTACCCCGGATCAATCTGGTGGTCACATCTTTCAGATCCTGCCGGGAAAATTGCCGCCACATACGGAGCGTCACCGCTCGCTTTTGCGGTCCATTCAGAATACATCAACCGTCCGAGCACCATCATCATCGACAAAGAAGGAACGGTTCAATTCGCCTACTACGGCACGTTCTGGGGTGACCGACCAAGTATTCACAAGACGCTGGAGATGATTCAGAACAATAGCTTTGAATTTCAGCATCCTCGACGACTGTCATTCGATCCGTCGGCAGAAAAGTAGACGCTGCTCGCTGACCACATTCTGGCATTCAGTAGGATCGTGAGACTCGCAATCATTCTTGCTGGAATTTCTCCGTGGCGTGCCCCCAAAGCATCGCGGGGTGTCTTTCAATGCCTGGGGGAACGCTGAGGAGAGTTTTTGTCGCGATCAGCGGATGAGCTGGCGACGTTCAATGTCTGAATCCAGGGCGAATGTCCTTTGACCTGCACGGTCATTCGTCCTCGAAAGTCTCGCCGATGGTGTGTTCAGTTTCGGCGCCAATGCTGCTGAATCCGGAAGTGGCGGCGCATTGTGCTGAATCGGAGCGGGACTTGACTTTGGTGCAGAAGGCATGCGACGTGTGTCGGTCGGTTGCCGCGATGCGCCACTGTATCGAATAGCATTGCTGTTGGGTCGGTAGGTGGAGCTGGACGTTCCACCTCCAGCAGGAGATTGCTGCATCGGTCTCTGTTGCACTGGCGCTTCGGGAAGTGACTCGTAATGATCTCCTGTTGCTCCACAGGATGACCCGCTACAAGATGAAGAACCGCTGTACATCCCGTTGCCATACGATGACACGCCGCAACCAGACATTTCCTGTGGGTAGTACATCACCGAGCGTCCAGCAGATGAGCAACCACCTCCGTAAACCGAACCGTAGGCTGCGGAGCCAAATCCATACGGGGAGCTGCCATACGCAGGAGGCCCGTAGGCGCGATTACCAGACGCCGGTGAAGGAGCATAGCTGCGTGAGCCCGAGCCAAATGTACCGCCGCGCGTCCCGGACTGAGCGTTGGCGTGGTTCGCAGCCAACAGCAACGTCGCAAACGCCCCAACAATCAAAAGTCGCTTAAACATGGAATACCTTTCCTGAAGATTCTGCCGTGAAGCGACACAAGTCGCGTCAAAGCAGAGATGTGAAATACAGTCGAGGAACAGCAAAGGACCGGGAAGGCCGCTTGTGGACGCCAGAGATTGGCATGTCTCAATCCGACAACCTCTGGCGCTCCCCACAAGCGTCCCGTCCCCATCCCGGAGGAGCACTCTTTATCGATCGTTAGCGAACGAGTAATCGTTTCCCGCCGCAGAGGAGTGGCAGTCGATGCACATCCCGACCTTTCCGGCCACTGCCATACCATCCATGCGAGAAACCTGCCCATCGGCCTCATACTTCGCCCAATACCAGTCCCCGTGCTCCGGATCGAAGCCTTCCACGCGATACATCAACGTGACGGCCATCAGCGTCGCTCCGTCCGGGCCAAAGTTTTCTTTGACAATCATGGATCCGACGGGTAGTGAATCTGCCGTCGCGACAGCAGTCCGATTTGCATAAAGCTTGACCATGTCACCGTGCGGACTCTGGCCAGCATAGGCTTCGCCGGTCACTCCCGCC
>JAGQQS010001242.1 GCA_020426105.1 Planctomycetaceae bacterium | reverse complement strand
CCAACGCTGTTTCTGCGACGGTCATACTGGGCGGTGTTCACGTTGTTGATTACTACAACCTTGAGCCAGTGACAGGAACTGTCAGCGGGACGGTCTTCAGCGATCCCGATGCCAACGGTTCAATGAGTGCCGCAGAATCGGGACTTGAAGGCTGGAAGGTCTATGCGGACCTGAACGGCAACGGTTCGCCAGACGCCAGCGAGCCGTCAGCAACCACCGACGCAGCAGGGCTCTATACTATCCCGGGTGTTCCGTACGGCAATGTGACGATTCGCGAAGTCGTCACGCCCGGCTATCGAGCGACCAATCTTACAGCCGGTCTCAGCTCCTTGTTGCTGAATGGCGAAAATCGTACGGATGTCAATTTTGGCAACCTCGAACTGTCGGAATTTGTTGTCAGCGGTACGGCTTTCAGTGACTCCAACCACAATGGGACCCTCGACGTCGGCGAACGAGGACTCAGCGGGATCACGGTCTATATCGATGCAAACAACAACGGTATTCTCGACCCCGGTGAACCTTCGACGGTGACGCTGACGGATCGCTTCTTTACGCCCGATGTCAATGAAGCAGGCACCTATTCATTTTCGCATCTGGCCCGAGGCAGCTACACCGTTCGCGAAATCGTGCCGCTGGATCAGTTACCTACACCTGCAGCCGCACAGGTTCAGACGGTGACAGTCCCGTCGTTCGCATCATCAAATGCAAACTTTGCGAATATCTTTCGTGAAAATGAAATCCATGGTGTCGTCTACGACGATACGGACGCCGACGGTGTCAAAGATCCGGGCGAATACGGCCGATCCGGAGTTACAGTCTACATTGACCTGGATCGTGATGATGTTTACGACGCGGACGAACCTGAAGCCGTGACTGGCGCGGATGGCGAATACTCCTTCACCGGCTTGACGCCAGGAGCCTATATCGTTCGGGAAAAGAGCGGATTCGTCGGACCGCATACCTATCCGACAACCGGCGGCGGAATCCTGTGGCCAACCGGAGTCAGCCATGCTGCGGTTGGCAATGTGACGCCAACCAGTATCACGACTTCGCTCGCAGCAGGCGAGTCGTACAGTCAAACGGTGAGTATTACGCTGCCCGGCACCGGCAGTATCTCCAACATGGTGGATGTGTTCCTGCTGTTTGACGATACAGGCAGCTTCACGGCGAACAGCCCGATTGTCCGCGCCGCATTTCCGACGATCATAAGTACGCTGCAGGCGTCTTTGCCGGGTATCGATCTTGGTTTTGGTGTAGGTCGATTTGAGGAATACGGAAATTTTGGTGGCGAAACTTCTGTGGGGCGACCCTTCATTCTGAATCAGCCCATCGTTGAGTCCACTCGGCCCGGCTTCTCCGCATCCATTCAGGCCGCACTCGACAGAATGGCCCCCGGCTTCGGTGGTGATGGGCCTGAAACGGACATCGAAGCGTTGTACCAGGTCGTCACGGGGCTCGGTTTCGACGGAAACAATAACGGAACCGTGTCCGACAGTGGCGCTGCCGGGCTGGCATCCACACAATTGACACCAGGAAACAGTGGCGACGTCCCGGCATTCTCTTCGTTTACAACAGATCCGTCGAACAACGTTCTGGCATCAGCTGGCAACGTCGGTGGTGCGGGATTCCGTCCCGGTGCACTCCCGGTCATTCTGACCGCAACGGACATCGGCTTCGCCTATCAGCCCCATGGTGAAACAACGATTACCGGTGCTGGCGGCTTGACTTTGCCTGTGTCCTCGTTGACTCAGTCTTCACGAGCGACGACGCCTTTCAGTTCCGGTGCAGGTCTTCAGGAAACTGTCACCGGGCTGAATGCACTGGGAGCACTGGTCATCGGACTGGGAACAAATCCCGACGCATCAATCGATCCTCGTCAGGGACTTGAGGCCCTTGCAAAATTGACGGGCGCCGTGAATCAGTCGTCAGCAACAATCGCCAACGGCACAACTGACCCGATCGCGCCTGGCGATCCGTTTTACTTCCAGATCTCCAGCGGCTTCGGATCAACCGTCGCGGATGGTGTCACGAATGCGATCCAGAATGCGGTCACCAATGTCGCGATGGATATAACGCTGCGGTCCTCAGATCCCCGAGTTCGCATCATCAATCATACCGGCACATTGACCGGCATAGGTGGTGGACAGACGGCATCGTTTGATGTCGAGTTCGTTGGCGATGGTCGGCCGAGCCGTTTCGATCTGCAGTTCGTCCGACAGGGGACAGAAGTAATCCTGGGCTCAATTCCGGTGGTTTTGGGAACACCAGTCGCCGGTGAAGCCTACAGCTACGACGATCTGGAAGATGGTGAGATTCATCGCTCATCGCACTTCGGACATTATATCGAAAACGTGGCGCCTTCTTTCGTGGGTGGCAGTGATCAGACTTCGACCGAAGATGCAGGAACGATCACTGTCACCGGATGGGCTGCTGAGATCAGCGCCGGTGCTGCGACCGAAGCTGGCCAGACACTCAACTTTGTTGTCACAAACTCGAACCCCACACTTTTCAGCGTTCAACCGTTTATCGCCACGGATGGGACTTTGACATTCACGCCTGCCGCCAATGCCAGCGGTCAGGCCGTGGTGACAGTGGTTTTGCATGACAACGGTGGTGTGGGAATCAGCGGTGCCGACACCAGCGCTCCGCAGTCGTTCCTGATCGATATCACCGCTGTCAATGACGCACCTGTTGTCGCAGACGATGCGTTCTCGATGTTTCAGAATGCCTCAGTCGATGTCGTTGCCCCGGGCGTTCTTGCGAATGACTTCGATCTTGAAGGTACGAGTCTGACTGCACGGTTGACATCATCACCCGTTCACGGCAGTGTGGTGTTCAACAGTGATGGTTCGTTTGTTTACACCCCGGCAACCGGGTTCCAGGGAACAGACAGTTTTACCTACGTTGCAAACGATGGCCTGATTGATTCTGCTCCCGCCACAGTGACTCTGACGGTCAATCGGACCAACTCTGCTCCGGTGGCCGTTGATGACACGTTTTCTGTCAATGAAGATACTCAATTGAGTGTCGCTCTGCGGGGCGTTCTGAACAACGATACCGACGCGGAAGGAGATGTCCTCAGCGTTGTGAAGGTCCTCGATCCGGCTCACGGAACGCTGGTGCTGAATTCCGATGGATCGTTTGTTTATACGCCTTCTGCCAATTTCAACGGAACCGATAGTTTCACCTACGTGGCCAATGATGGTTCTGTCAACTCAAACGTTGCGACAGTGACTATTATCGTCGATGCCGTGAATGATGCTCCAGTCGCGGTCGCCGACAGTTACAGCATCAGCGAAGACGT
>JAGQQS010001241.1 GCA_020426105.1 Planctomycetaceae bacterium | reverse complement strand
TGCCTGTAGAGTGGTTCGGCGGCCTGATAATTTTCCAGGCTGTCATGTATGACCGCCAGGGCATTGATGCTGGCTGCCGTATCCGGATGGTCAGTGCCGAGTATCTTTTTCCGGATCGCTACGGATTGGCGGGCAGGTTCAATCGCCGCAGCGAATTCCTCTTTCTCGAAAAGGGTGTCGACGGTTTCGTCCAGATTTCTTGCCACAGTCAGTTGCTTCTGTTCATCGTCAGTCAGCGCATTCAGTTCTTGCTGCTGCGGTTTTGCGAACAGAGAATTTGACGTGAAGACAGCTGATAATGCGATGGCAGTCAACAGGATCACGCCAGGCGAGCGATGCAGCATCTTGTCAATCATGAATCATCCCTCTATCTTCCTGTCAGCGTCCACGCGGCCCAGTAAAATGGATGTGCCGCGCCGAAACGTGCACGGCGGGTTTCGATGCGTTTGAGTTGAGCGTTGCGTAAGGCTTCAGCACGGGATTGCCCACTGGCTAAGTTGGCGAAGAAGTCACTCATGATCACGGCACTGTC
Organism: Planctomycetaceae bacterium; assembly: GCA_020426105.1. GTDB lineage: Bacteria > Planctomycetota > Planctomycetia > Planctomycetales > Planctomycetaceae > SXXK01. The sequence goes on along the minus strand of JAGQQS010001241.1, from coordinate 2,392 downwards.
GCTGTCGGGAACCTGCCATAGCGAGGCGACAACTGACTGAGCACCTGCAAGCTGGAAAGCCTGACGAAGTCCGGCAACGCCTTCACCATTCTTGACTTCACCGATGCCAGTTTCGCAGGCACTTAGCACTACCAATTCTGTTCCGCGGAAGTCGATGCCCACGATTTCCAGGCCGGTGAGAATTCCGTCGTCGTCTCCTACAACGGAATCACGATTATTGCAGCCTGAAAGCAGCAATCCACACCTCAGCAGAGGGTTCTCAATGGGATTGCCGCTGGTGTCGAGCGCAGCCGATCGCGTTTCGTTCGTCGCGAACGGGTCACGTTCTGCAATTTCTGTTTCCTGGGTGGGAAGAAAAAAGCCGTGCGTCGCGAACGTCGCAACTCTGGGACGCTGAAGAGCTTTGGCGACACGTTCCAGAGCGTATCGTTCCTGGTACAACTTCGCTGACTGCCCTGCATATTTCTCCAGGTGGGGTTGAATTGAGATGGCTTCGACACCTGTATTCGGAAGAGGGCTGACCGTCCCCAGCTGGGATTTGGCGGAAAAGCTGCGTGTGGTGTCAGGGGACGGTAAAAGTTCTTTGAAGATTGCTTCGATCGCACTCCGCTTCTCATCGGACGGCTGATTGAAGTGAGGATTCGCCAGAATGACGGGCGATTGGGCAGCATATTTCCCCGGTTTCGTTACCAGGTCACGTCCGCTGACAGTCAACCGCAGCGTGTACTTCTCAATCAGTAGTTCGTCCGTTTCATTGGCGATGGGCAGAGCGTTCCAGGGTGCCAGCCAGAGTGCTCCGTCCGGGCTGAGGATGATTTCGCTCACGTCCTGTAATTCTGCAGTCAGGGGCTGCCAGATTCTGTCTGCAAGAGCGTGAAGGTCTTTTTGAATTGCTGCGGCCGCGGTTTCTTCCCCGTCAGTCCTGATCTGTTCACCAGCGTTCTGCAGGGACCTTCGAACCGTTTCGACGAGGGTGTCGATTTCCTTTGCGTTTCCGAGATCAATCAACGTTGAATGGTTAGCTGCTGGACCACGTGTGATCCATGCGGCATAGTGGGCGGGCTGCCAGACGTCCGCTTCGCCTGTGGCAGTGAAGTCGAAAATCTGAAAGCGGGCAATGTCGATCAGTACTGCGTTTCCAGCAAGTTCTTTTTTAACCTGAGTCAGCTCCATCCAATCGGTCAGTGCGCTGGCTGTCCCGGCGACACTGCTGGAGAGCTGTCGTGAGAGCTGTTGTTCCTCGACGGTTAGTTTTGCAATCTGTTGTTGCCTTGCGGCTGCGTTTTTCGCTCCGGCAGCCGACATCGCTAATTTTCCCAGCTCAGTGCGGACCTGAAGAAGTTGTTCTACGATCGGTTTCAGTTTTGGGTCGCTGATGTCGCGGGAAAGCAGGTTTCGTTGTGCCAGAGCCTCCTGAGTCACACCTTTAGCATTGATCATCCAGCTTGCCGAGAAATCAGTCAGCGCTGGAACCTGTGAATTCGCCAATCCAAGGGACAACGCCATATGCAGATCGCGGGCATAGTTGGCATTCAGAAACAGCGACTGTTCCTGTTCCGACAGGAAGGGCAGCACTCGTACAACGTGATGCCGAATGGCTCGCCTGGCGCGGTCCATGAAATGGCTCGCGTCTGCGGCTTTGCCCGCTGCTTCAAGTAAAGCAGCAATGTTATTGAGGGCAGTTGCGGTGCCTGGGTGATTTTCTCCGAGTGTCTGTTCGCGAATCGCGAGCGAACGGCGGTAGAGCGGTTCCGCAGCATCATTGTTCCCCAGATCTTTATGCAGGAGTGCAATGTTATTAAGGCCCTGCGCGATGTCGGGATGATCAGCGCCCAGCTTCTTTTCGCGAATGGCCAGTGCGCGTTCGTAGAGTGGAAGGGCAGCTGCGTAGTTCTTCTGATCCTGATACAGTGCTGCCAGGTTATTCAGCGTGATCGCGGTGGTCGGATGATCGGTTCCCAGAGTTTCCTCGTTTATTTTTAATGCCCGTTCGTACAGCGGTATCGCAGCAGAGAAGTTTCGCTGCTTTTGATAAAGAATCGCGAGACTGTTGATTGTAATTGCGGTCTTGGGGTGATTTGGGCCGTGCTGTTTCTCGCGTATTTTCAACGCCCGCAGATACAGTGGTTCAGCAGCGGCATCGTTGCCGAGCTTGCGGTAAACTGATGCGAGGTTGTTGAGGCTCTGTGCCGTATCGGGATGATCGGGACCGAGAGTCTTTTCGCGAATTTTCAACGCTCGCGAATGTAGTGGTTCAGCAGTGGCGTAGTTTCCCTGAATGTTATGCAGGACCGCCAGGGTGTTCAGACTGTTTGCGGTCTCCGAATGCTCTGCACCAAGTAGCTTTTCGCGAATCGCGATTGCACGTTGCACGCGGTCCATGGCGAGCTGA
>JAGQQS010000099.1:10864-17543 GCA_020426105.1 Planctomycetaceae bacterium | reverse complement strand
CTCGTTTTGATTTTACTGTTTTTTTGCTTGTCAAAACGCTTCACAGCGTTGCTCCAAAGGGTGAGAAGGCAAATCGACGGAGCTACAGAAAACACAACGAAAAGTGCTTCACAACGTAGCCTGACAGGGCATTACGCGGCGGAACGCCGGGCGGAGAGATCCGAGCCACATATTGCCTTGACAACCCGTTCCATCCGCATGCTGCGTGATCCCTTGATGAGCACGACGTCGCCGGGGTCGAGAACACAGTCCAGCATCGTTAGCAGTGTCGACATCTCACGAAAGACGGAAATGCAGTTTGGCGAAATACCTGCTCCGATAGCACCACTGGCGACATGGTCGGCATACCGGCCATACAGGATGGCATGATCGACTCGCGAATCCTGCAACTCACGGCCCAGGTCGCGGTGGTAATCGGCGGAACGCGGACCGAGTTCCAGCATATCTCCGAGGACCAGAATTCGTCTCCGCGCGGAGACGAATTCGCTGAGCCACTGAATCGCCGCCTGAACACTTGCCGGACTGGCGTTATAGGTTTCGTCAATTACGGTCCATGGCAGAGTTTGCAAGATGCCGCCACGCCCGCGATCCGGCCGAAATTCCGCGAGGCCGTCGGCAATTTCAGACGCATTCAGACCAGCGACTCTGCCAATGGCGATGGCGGCGACGGCTCCGGTGACAAGCTGAGCACCTCCGTGCAGGTAAAAGTGATGACCATCCACGTCGAACTGACAAAGACCATCGCGCGAATGGATCGACGTTGCGCGAAAATCAGCGGCCTGGGAAGTGCTGAACCGTACGACCTGAGCCGTTGTCGAATGCGACATCGCAAGCACTGCCGGGTCGTCAGCGTTAAGGAACACAGTCCCGCCTGCCCCTACCGCTGCGGGCAATTCTGCCTTTGTTCGGCAGACCCCATGCAGGTCGCCGAATGATTCCAGATGAGCAGGTGCAACTCGCGTGACAACCGCGAATTCAGGGCGGATCATCTCAGCCAGAAACGCAATTTCACCCATTCTGGCAGCCGCCAGTTCGATCACCGCGAAATCGTGACAGGCGTTCAGTTGCAGCAGTGAGAGAGGAACGCCGAGTTCATTGTTATAGTTGCCGAGGCTTTGTATTCCGGCGAACCGCGACGAGAGAACGTGAGTGATCATTTGGCGCGTCGTCGTCTTACCTACACTTCCGGTAACACCAATAACCAGCGAGTCAGACTGCTTTCGATTCCAGCGGCCCAGAGACTGCAGCGCAACAGCAGCATCCGCCACGCGGATGATGCGCCCGTCCATCTCGGCGGAATCGAGAGCGGCGAGCGACGGCTGGACTACATCTGTCCGTGTTGAGCGAACCGTCGATCCGTTACAATCCGTCACCACGCAGGCAGCGCCGCGCGCTATCGCCTGCTCGGCAAACAGCACGCCGTGGGTTCGTTCTCCGGGCAGCGCGAAGAAGCAATCGTGTGCCTGCACATTTCTCGAATCGATACAGCCACCGGTGACGATCTCCTGGCCGTATCGGGCGTCCGTCAGACGTCCATCCACAAGGTCGGCCAGACATGCGGTGGAAAGCGGAAATGTCATGCGGGAATTACACTCCACTGCAGACCAGATCTGTCGAAGGTTCCGCTGAGTATTTCCAGAATCAGCCGCCGCGTAACGCGGCGATCATCAAAACAAATCCTGCGGTCACCGATATGCTGAGTCCGCTCATGTCCGCGGCCTGCGATGACAACGACGTCGCCCGGCTGCGCCCGCTGCAGCGCTTCCCGAATTCCTCGTTGTCGATCCACAAATGTCAGGACGTCCGCACCAGGGTCGAATCCTGCAACAATATCCGCAATGATCCGGTCAGGAACTTCGGAACGTGGATTGTCTGAGGTGACAATGACCAGATCAGCATCCATTGCGGCACGTGCCATCAACGGACGCTTATGCTGATCGCGATCACCGCCGGCGCCGAATACCAGAATCACTCGACCCGACTTCAGACTTCTGGCGGTTGCAATACACTGTGCGATGCCATCGGGCGTATGCGCATAGTCAACAAAGACGGCAAACGGCTGTCCGGCATCAATCCGTTCCATCCGGCCCGGGACCGAGGCAACCTGACTGAGCCCATCATGAATTTCGCTCGCGTCCACACCGGATTGCTCCGCCAGAGCAGCCGCCAACAGAATGTTCAATGCGTTGTGTCGACCGACCAGCGCGGTCTGAATTTCGACGGAACAGTTCAATAATTGCAGCAGCAGCAATTGTCCGGAAGCGGATGCCTGTAACTGCTGCACGCGAACGTCTGATGTCGCGTCAAATCCAAACGTGATGATCCGGCGGTCTGCCGAAAGCAGGCCGCGGGCAGCGCGACATTCCGGGTCATCGATACCAAGCAGCAGTGCCGCATCACGGGCGAGCAGCGACGAGATACTGAGTTTTGCAGCGCGATAGTGCTCGGCGGATTCATGGTAGTCGAAGTGGTCGCGGGTAATGTTCGTGATCGCCGCTGCAGAAAGTGTAATCCCTGCGCAGCGCTGTTGATGCAAAGCGTGACTGCTGATTTCCATGACGCAGTCTGCCGCGCGATTTCCGGCCATCTGAGCCATGAAGCGGGCGAGTTGCTCACAATCCGGTGTGGTTAGCTGCGCGGGTTCGGAATGTCGACCGTCAAAATATTCGAGCGTGCCCAGCAGGCCGGTCGTGCGCCCCGCATGTTTTAGAATCGAGTGCAGCAACCATGTGGTGGTGGTCTTCCCGTTGGTGCCGGTAACACCTGTGACGCGGATCGATTTCTGCGGAGTCCCGATACGCTGCAGGCAAATCCGGGCGAAGGCACTGCGGGTGTTGGATACAATGCACTGCGGTACAGTAATCCGGGCCGACGGCCGATCCACGACGACAGCGACGGCTCCACCGGCGACCGCGGCCTCGAGATACTGGTGACCGTCATTCTTTGCACCCCGCAAAGCGACGAAAACGTCCCCCGGCTGTACGCGACGGCTGTCGCAGCAAAACTGCGACGCCACGATATCACCGGTGCTGACGAAGCTGACAGCACCGAGTGTATCACGCAAACTGATGGATCTGACTTCCATGTCAGCCACGCTGTGTTTATCCAGTTTGAGGAGAAAAGAGACCGGAGAATCGCATTATCTTCCTGTTTCATAACTCGGTCAATCTCAGTTTGAGACGGCAGGAACCGCTCGGTCGGTGGCAATTGTTGCGGATTTCGGGCAAAAAGAGATTGTGAAAAGTGACGCAGAATGCCTCCCACGATTGGCGAAGCACTCCGGGTTTGGATATCCTCCGCCAATTGGACCTGCTGGATTAAGGCGTCCGTGACGAATAAACCTCAGATTCAACACTGTTTTTTTTGCGTTCTTCCAAAACGCCAGCGTTTCGAATTGTCCTTCATGTCCGCAGTCAGACGGGCTTCGGAGGATTTTAGCTTGGTTGTTGCTGAACCAGACGGTTCGGCTTGACCTGCTCTGACAGGACCAGATGAGATGACAACGGATCCACAGCAATCAGATTCTCCTCCTCAAGCAGCTTCTGCCGACGCTGCTTCTGTTCCACCGACCGCACAGACACCCGACGCTGGGCTATCCACTCCTGTGGCTTCTGAGGTGAAGCAGCCGGTTGCTTCCAGTGTCACTTCCCCGGAAGCATCCGCCGCGGACATTGTCGCTGCGACATCTGTCGTGATCGACACCGCTCAGCCACCAGTCGATGTCCTGCAGACACAGACCTCGCGGGTTATGGCTGAGGCTGACGCCGCGATGCAGGCAGAAGGTGGCGCCATCACGCGGGTCCGGGAGAAGATGGCAGCTGCTTCTGAAACGCAAACACCTCAGCAGGAAAACGCACCTGCTCGAGAAAACAAACACTCTAAACCTGCAGCCGTGGAAATCCCGCAGGCTGACGATCTGGATGCTTCGATCGAAGCCGAAATTTCAGCCGCGCTTTCAGACAACGCCGGAGCCATGCCCGAAGCTGTGATCGTGGCAGGCGGTGAATCCAGTGACGATGGCGAAAAGAAATCGGTCGTGCAGGGAACAAAGGTTCGCGGAATGGTTCAGGCCATCCACGGAGGTGAAGTGTTTCTCGATGCCGGACTTCGCCACAATGTTGTGTTGTCCCTCACACAATTTCCGGACGACAAACATCCGAACGTCGGCGATCAGCTGGACGTGATTATTGACTCAAAAGATTCCGATGGGCTGATCAAAGGCCGGATTCCCCGTGGACGGCATCGCGCTGGCGGTGACTGGGATTCACTGGCCGTCGGACAGGTCGTGGATTGTCACGTCGCCGCTGTCAATAAAGGAGGGCTGCAGGTGAACCTCGGCAGCATGCGTGCGTTCCTCCCGGCCAGTCAGGTCGAATTGGGATTTGCCGGCAATCTGGAAAGTTACGTCGGCCAGAAACTGACCGTACAGATTACGGAAGTCAATAAAAAGAAACGAAATCTTGTTGTCAGTCGCAGAGCACTGCTGCAGGCAGAACGGGCCGAAGGAGAAGGTGAATTCTGGGCCAGTGTTGAAGTCGGGCAGGACCACAGTGGAACGGTAAAGACGCTCAAAGATTATGGTGCCTTCGTCAATATCGGACCGGTTGACGGCTTTCTCCACATCGGAGAAATCAGCTGGACACGCATCAATCATCCGAAAGATGTTCTCACCGAAGGACAACAGGTAGATGTTAAGATCCTTAAACTCGATCAGGAGAAAAAACGGATCAGCCTTGGCATGAAGCAGCTGGCGCAAAATCCGTGGACAAGCGCCAATGAGCGTTATGCGGCCGATCGAGTCGTGCCGGGCACCGTAACGCGTGTCACGGAATTCGGCGCGTTTATCGAACTCGAACCCGGTCTCGAAGGAATGGTGCACATCAGTGAACTCGCCTGGCGCCGCGTGGGCAGCGTGGGTGAAGTGCTGAAGGTCGGCGAGACGCGAGACTTCCAGGTGGTCGAGGTCGACAGTAAGCGCAAACGAGTTTCGTTATCCCTGAAGGCATTGGAAAAACGGCCAGAGCCGCCGCAAAGTGAACGCAGTCACGCGTCGGAACCCGAAGCGGCCCCGGAACCACGTCGCCCGCGAAATGAGAATCTTCGCGGCGGAACCGGATCCGCTGGTAGTGGTCGTGGAATGTTTGGAAATCCGTCGGACTTCAATGGATAGTCCCGGTAACGCTGCGAGAGACCTTCAGTGACCCATCTGGACCTGAATGATTTCGAGACCGGGCAGGAGCTGAACTCCTGCCCCGACTGGCGCGTGCTGGCAGCGACTCGCAGGGATAATGGCCAGGCTGTTCGTCTCACGGTGTTCTCGGCTGAAATTTCGCAGTACCCCGAGTTTCGTCGCGCGATCAAGATGGATCGGGCGATGCTCGCAATGTTACAACATCAGGCGATTGTAAAGTTTCTGGGCGATGGGGAATCAGGCGGAATCCTGTATCTGTGGACAGAAGCGAGTGACTTCACGCCATTGTCGGAGCAATTAAACCAGGGGCGTCGTTTTTCCTCGGAGGACATCATCGAGATCGGCTGGCAGGTTTGTTCTGCACTCCAGCTGGCGCACAACGGAGGACTGTCCCACGGGGGTCTGTCGGCCAGCAGTGTGCTCCTGTCCGATAACCTGCAGGTGAAAGTGATTGACTTTGGAGTTGCGCGGTGGTTGCGGGCCGCAAAGAACGCAGACGCATCGGCGGGTTCGGGTCCGGCACTTATTACGATCAGTGCGCTGGCGTCACGTGCAGATGTCGAACGTGATTTAAGTGACCTTGCTGCCCTTCTAAAACAGCTGCTGCAAACGTGTGATGACGACGAAGAAGCGGTGCAGGGAAGAGTCACGACCCGTTCGATGGTGGAACGCCTGCTCGCCAGATTCGAACCATCCAACATGACCGGTGGGCCTCAACGCCCCGTCAGTGCGCGAGAATTTCAGGGACGTCTCGGGGAAATTCTGATCGGAACCGACGATGATTCCATGCCACTTGTCGATCAACGGAATGCGCCGGCAACCTCGCGCCGCTCGATCGTCGTGGAATTGTTCGACCCGCCTGAGGCTTCGTTGCAGGTCGATGGCCCGGCACAGAGACCGGCAGCTTTTGCCTGGCGGAAGCAGATTCTGCCGATCATTGTGCTCGTCACGCTGGTGGTCATCCTGTGCCTGATTGCCGGTCAGCTGCTGTAAGCGGCGAAAGCCGCCGAACATCATTTTTCAGGTTTGTCCGAATGTGATTTACCGGCAAACTTGAGTCAATTTCGAATTTAAGCGAAAGCGTTCCGAGGCTAATCTCCCAGGCTCTCACTTCGCGATGGATGCTCTCACTGGCATTCGCCCGGTCTCTCCGTCGTCACCACTCAGTCCTCTCTGACTCTCTGAGGAAACCTGTATGAGACTCCGCATCAGAACTCTGCTTCTGACGGTCGCTCTGTTGTGCTCCATCACACCGACCGCCAATGCCTGCATCTACATTCCGATCCTTGACCCTTTCTACTGGCTGTTCGGCGGCTGTGGCTATGGTTGCGGTGGAGCCAGTGGTGGCGGATACGGATACGTCAACAATGGATCAACCACCGGCTATGGGCCGAATCCTTATGGGGTCAGCCGCTGTATTGATGATTGGCTGGGTTACGGCTACCTGCGAAATCAGGAGGGAACGCTCGGGCATTATCCCGGACGACC
>JAGQQS010000099.1:0-10810 GCA_020426105.1 Planctomycetaceae bacterium | reverse complement strand
TGTCCACTGTTCGCCCCGTGCGGCCCTGTGTATGGGCCTCCGGCTCCCATGGTTGCTCCTCTCGCTCCACCGGTGCAGGCTCCCTGTTATACGCCCTATGCAGCGCAATGGCGAATGCCGCAGGTGCCACTGCCGGCAATGATGAATCCATACGGAGGAAACTGCAGTGATCCGTGCGGTTCTCAATGCATGCCTCAGCCCATGATGCAATGCCAGCCAGCCCAGGTGCCGGTAACAACGTGGCGCCAGGTGACCGTCGATCGTGGCAACTGGCAGCGAGTCTGGATTCCACGTCCAGTCACCATGATGGTTCCGCAGACCCAATATATGACAGCTGCACCTGCCATGCCGATGATGCAGTATCCGACGATGGGAGCCCCCACGATGGATTCGGGCTGCGGTGACAACTGCAGCGGCATGGGAGGCATGATCCCCGGCGCGCAGTTTGTGCCCGGCGGTGAGATGATGCCGGGCGCGGGTTATCCGGAAATGAACTCAGGCCCCGGCTGCTGCGGTTCAGGCACAGGCTTCTCACAGCCGGGTTTTGAATCCGGAACTCAGATGGCTCCGCAGAGTACAATGCAGATGACGCCAGGCTCCATAACAATGTCACCCATGACAATGTCGCGTATGTCGATGTCACCAGGGTCCCTGTCGCAGGCAGGCATGCCCCGGGCATATCAGATTGCCCCATATAGCTCCATGAGTCGCTGGTACGCGAACCCCGGCTATGCCGCGTCAGGCTACAGGCCACAAATGACGGGCCGCCCCGTGTACGGCGCGATGATGACGTCGCAACCTCAGTCCGCCATTCTGAACTACAACATGGCCATGCTGCATTCACGGCAGTCTGCTGGCTGGCCGATGGTCTCTCCTCAACCGGCTCCAAATCGAATGGCACCAATGCAAATAGCCCAGATGCAGAGGCAGCAAATGGCACAGCAGCAAATGGCGCACATGCAGAGACAGCAAATGGCACAGCAGCAGATGCAGATGCAGATGCCGCGAGGCCCCATGACTCATCCCATGATGCGGCAACAGTACACGGCGATGCATTCGCCGCGACCTGTGTCCCCCCTGGTTGGGGGCACGATGCCGGGCAGCGTCTACCCACGTCCAAATGTTGCCGAAAATCTCCACAGTCACCCCGGCGGGAACGGCGCTCCAGTGGCGGCGAACTCAGCCAACGGGCGATCACCCATTCAACAGGCGTCATGGTCACAACCTGCTCAGGCCTCTGTCGCTCGCCGCTATCCGAATTCGGTTCAATGAGTTGGGGTTCGCTGCGGAAGACGGAGCAGACCGCAGCCTGCGAAACAGTCGCAGTTCGACCGTAACAGTTTAACTTTCAGGGCTTGCACATCAGACGATGCAAGCCCTGTATTCTTGGGCACCCCAGTGCAAACTTCTCCGCAGTTCCGACGGAGATTCCCACTTAACCGAAGACTACGTGCAACGGAACGGGGATGTGTTATGGAACGGGGATGCAGGCATAGCCGTTCAATTGCCGATTCACGATCACGGTCAGCGCGGCGGCGGCAACGGACACGTCCGGTACCACTGTCGATTCCGGAAAGCCTTTGTAGTTGAGCGCCTGTCCACAGACAAAGACCTCGACACCGGCTTGTCTTAACTGGCCGATCAGCGGTAAATTCGGATTCTTATCGACGCCAAATCGCGGACTATAGAATTCATCACGTAATGCCGATTTTGTGGCACCACCGTGCAGCACGACCACGATCCGGACGTCCGCGGGGCTGAGGCCTTCCACCCCGTAAAGGTTCAACAGCCGTGCGGCTCGTTCGAGGCCTTTGTTCACATCGCCAGGTTTTGCGTCGGCGGTAACATCTAGGACAATTTTAGCACCGGGCTGTGGTTTTTCGGCCGCATTCTCGATGCGGACAACACCACCCATTCCTGCAATGACAGGAAACTCGACGGACTTGAGGCCGGGTGGAGGACCTTTGGTGAATTCGACGAAGTAGTTTTCATTCAGTAGTCCGGCGGGTTCCCGGGTTTTGCTGAAACCAGCTTCGACAAGTTCACTTTCAAAGACTTCCTGGCCAGCGCGAACATGATTCATAATCCAGTCGGTGCTTGTTCCGGGAACACGCCGGAAGTCAACGAGAATCACGCGGCCGCCCGGTTTCAGCGCTCGGTGCAGCGAAGACATCGTTCGCAAAGGAAACTCAAAGTGGTGATAAGTGTCGCAAATAAAAGCCACATCAACGGAGGCATCGGGCAGCTCGGTAGAATCCGCTGTGCACAGCAAAGTTTCGACATTCAATTGCCCCGCCTCGCGACAGGTTTTCTGAATATGGTCCAGGAACTTTTGGGAGATATCCACCGCGATCACGCGCCCGGATTCACCCGCGGCATCTGCAAACAGACGCGTGAACAGCCCCGTGCCTGCTCCGATGTCGGCAATCGTCTGCCCGGGTTCCACACGGCACGCCGCGACAATCTCATTGCGGCGCGCAAAAACTTCACGACTTTCAACCTCAAACTTGCTGATGAACTCTTTCGGGTCAGGGTCGCGAAAATTGTTGTTGATGCCGGGATTGACACTCTTGTCCTGGGCTGAGGCGCTGGCCAGTGGAGAAAAAACAAATGTCAGGACGAAGACGATTTTCCAGTGGCGGAGCATGGGAGGAATCACTTTCAGTAAAAAAATGTCATCGCGTATATTATTTCAATGCGGAGCCCGGCCCGGATGTCGGTTCGTAGGGTGCCTCGTCGTTCGCTTCCTGAGTTGCTGTCGTATCGTCGAAGTCAGTAACCGGCGGAGTTTTCATCGGAGCGTGCGAACTCGCACACGAACCACTCAGTCACGTGGTGACGCCGAATTTGGGAAGCACCCACGCGTTCAAAACATACCATCCGGTCAGAATTGCCAACGGGAACAAAAACTCTTTCATGGCTGTCCCTATTTGAGAAAACGACTCTCGATGCAGTTCATGAGCTTTTCAAGATGCGGCTCGGCGACCTGATAAAAAACTTTCCGGCCTTCACGCTCGCTGGTAAAAAAACCGCACCGCTGCATTAGCCGCAGGTGTTCCGAAGCCACATTATCCGGCACATCGCAGTCTTCGGCCAATTCTCCAACGGTGTACCTGCCGTTAAGCAACAGCTGCACCATGCGCAATCGAACAGGATGAGCCAGCGTCCGCAGACACTCCGCCGCTTCGGCAAAGGCCTGTGGATCACCAATCGGTTTTGGTTTCTCTTTTGCTGCCATCATTCTGCCAATATATAAATATATCGAAACGTAACGATATGTAAAGCATTATTGGAGCTGAGTTTGGGTGTTTCGTGGAAATTATTCGTTGGAAAGCACTTCTTCCGGGTCTTTCTGCGGCGGTTCGCTCTTATCCCATTTGGAGGCGCGCGCTTCTTCATCCGGTGTCATCAACGGTCGCACGACCCTCAGTCCAACTCCGAGCGCATCTGTAAAATACCAAATGCTTTGCGGAAGCTGGGGGTCCTGCTGCTTCCATTCTTCGCTTGATCCTTCCCGGACGGCGCTGCGCAGCATATTGGCTGGATCATCCCAGCCTCCGCCGCGTACGACGCGTGGATATTCGGTAAGCGGAATGACGAGCGGATCAACGACAACGTTGCCCGTCCGCAGCGCGTAGGCATCGGGTACGTATTGATCGAGCACCCATTCGGCGACGTTGCCATGCATGTCATGCAGGCCCCAGGGATTGGGTTTCTTCTTTCCAACCGGATGATAATTTCCGTCGCTGTTGTCTTCGAACCAGGCGTAATCACCCAGTTCGCTCGCCGTGTCCCCAAATGACCAGGCCGTTGTTGTGCCAGCGCGGCAGGCGTACTCCCATTCCGCCTCAGTTGGCAAACGATAGTAACGTCCCGATTTGGCACTCAGCCATTCGCAGTACATCCGTGCCGAATGCTGGGTCATACAGATCGCCGGATTATTTTCGCGGCCCATCCCGAAACTCATGTCCGTGTACGGCGGCGTCGGTCGCGTAATTGCATCGGCAATTTTGTCCCGTGCTGTGGATGGTTTTCCGTAAGCCGCGCGACGCAGGGAGTCAACCCGGTCGCTCCAAACTTCATACTGATTCCACGTGATCTCAAACTTACTCATCCAGAAGGACGATACTTCAACTTCGTGTTGTGGGCCTTCATCCTCGTTCCGATCGGCTTCGTCCTCCGGACTGCCCATCAGGAATTTCCCCCCCTTGATCGGCAACATGTCAATTTTGAACGAAGTGTGTGCCAGCGGCTCGGAATAAGCCTTCATGTCCGCCGGTGATTCGGCGATCGCATCCGGTACCTTCACCGGCTGCGGAGCGTCATCCCCATAGACGAAATTCAGCCCCAACGATGACAAGATGAAGCTGAAAATGATGCGGAAACACATGGACGGCTGCAGAAGTTGCGACGTCATGATCTGTGGACCCTGATACTCGGAAGGAATGGTGGCGGGAATCGATAGTTATTCTGACAGTTGCGGGAGAACCCACATCCTGCCCCAGGCAGGCAACTGCTGAGGCATGACATCCATGCTACTCTTGCCGACAGATTCTGTCCCGTCCGAACTGCCCGCGCTTCTGGAAATCCTTTAGTTTGAGCCTGCAAACGCAGGTCAAGTCGGATGGAATAGCGCGGCTGGAGGTGTTTCGATTCAACGACAAACGAAGTGGGCGGAGGAGGACAGGAGTTTAAACCGCGAACGGACGCGAATAGCGGCGGTGATAAGTGTGGGTGCATTTCGAACGACTCTTCAAACAGCGCGGGTTACGAAGTCATGCCACCCGGATAACGGATCCTGGTTTTTTTGACTTAATTCGCGTCCATTCGCGTCCATTCGCGGTTCAGAATTGATTTTATCGACGCTTCGAAAGCTGTTGACGCCCCGATCTGTCGTCAGTTCGCCTTCACCGACTTATCTCCAGGATTCTGAGCTGCCCACATCATTTGTCGTTGAACCGGTGTTTCAGCGCAATCGATGTACCGTGTACGAATGTTCGCCTGTATTCAGTCGCGGTCCCTTCGAGTTGTCTGAAATCGCAACCGATACGACAGGAACAACATGAACTCATGTTGCAGAAATCTCTGTCAAAGCTGGCAGGACGCTGACTTTGTAACGCCTGTAACGGTTTGGCGAAGCAGATTCTTTTTAGAGACATACGGTTGTCTCAAACAGCGTCCATCATCTCGGGACCTGGTGCCAACGAAGTTCCCGAACTCGGCACTTACAGGCCACCCCGGCGGCTCGGTATCCAGACGAGTTGATTGGCGCTGACAAAACGCTCCCCGCGTTTTTTTGCGATCCCAGGCAGCGTCAGGAGGTGTACTGTGCAGCAACGTTCCGTTCGAGATCTCATGAGAATTCGTCACGCCCTTGTCGTGAATGAAACTTCCACCCTGCGTGAAGTGGCTGAGCGACTTATTATCAGTGACTGTGATCTGATGGCAGTGACCGACGCCAGTGGTAAACTTGCTGGAGTCGTCTGCGAAAGCAGCATCGTGCGGGCATTGCTTTCAAATCCGGCATCGGACGCGACGATCCAGTCGATTGTGATTCGTCATGCCGAATCGGTGCGGCTTGATGCCAATCTGACCTGCGTCCAGCCACTATTCCGATCGTGTGCCAATACGGCGCTCCCGGTGGTTGATGCCAATGGATTTGTGTGTGGACTGTTGATGCGAAGTGATGTGATTCGCAGCCTGCTCAACCGGGATGCGGACGCGAAGGAATCGACCACTACCGAATTAAACTCTGAGTCACTGCAGGAAAAAATCCCTGCGGCCGCACCTGACGCATTCAACTCCGCAGCGGCCTTTACGCCGCCCAAAAAGCGAACCTTACACGCAGGCGATGCCGGATCAGAAACCGACAACGCTCAGTCTCGCCCGCACTTCCTGCGAGCCGATGCCGCACGCCGCATCCTGTGGGCTGCCGAAGATCGTCTGTAACAGTGATGCGTTCGATAACTGACTCGCAACGATGTTTCGGGAGACGCAGCCAGAAGGCATCACAGCGTTGCCCAAGAGGCCGACGTTTGAAATCAGGGGAGAAGGCCGGGGCACAGGAGAAATTATGTTGAGCACTTTTGTCGAGTCCAGGGATGTTGATTCAGTGGCTTTTCCGCAGTCGCTTTTTCCGCCGTTCACGCCTTGGCGAAAATAACAGTTTGAACCAAAGATGGACACGGATGAACATAGATTGACGGTCGATTTCCATCTGCGTGAATTTGTGTTGATCTGTGGTTGACTCCGCAGGTTTCACAATGGCGCGTACACGCTTACCCAAAAACTCGTGACAACTCTTCCAGATCGCCTGTTGCAGCTGTTGAACCTTTTTATCAAGGCAGGCTCATCTCTGGAATGCCAACCGACCCGCTACCGGATAGTTCAAGATGACCGTGGTAACGAATGACTTATTTCCCGGCCCATCGCGGTGCTGCAGGAGCTGGAAAATTTTCCGTCCAACCGGCCCATTTTGCTCTATGCGCCGGCAAAACTGCAGGAGCCTTAGAAAATCGGGACGCTGTTTTCCACACTGGAGTGTTTGACCGGCCTGGACATTTGCGGGGACTCAAACTTTTACTGCCACTGGCGGCCACCAGACATCTACAAACCGCTCAGGGCGGAAATCCCGCAAAAGCAGCCTGGGCCTCCTGCATCATTTGGCGCCAATGTTCACCAGTATTCAAGCTGATATGAAGCTTCAGATCGCGGTTCCAAAGGAATGTTTCTCCGACAACGCACAGGCGATCGTCAAAGCCACCTTCCAGCCTTCCATGAACCTCACCGGCAGAGAAGCCCGAGTACCAGCACCATCGCTTTGCGCTGTTGGACCATCTCATATGGTTTCCCTGAATCTGGAAGAGATTGATTTTCTTGTTTGCTTTGATCGTCCGGTTGAGAGTGATGACAGGTATTGCGCTGGCATTGCCGACACTGAGGAATCCACCGATACCGGGGTTTGGGGAAACGGCCCCGGCTGCAATCGGGCCATTCTTTGGTTTGAAGTCGCCGACCTTGGCAACCGGTGGGACCCGTCCCGTGTCCCACATGGGAACGTCTGACAGGCCGACAAAAGTCAGATCCGTGATCCCAAGGTCATTCAGCTCGGCCGCCACCCCCAGTGCCAGCGCACACCCATTGCTTCTTCCCAGTAAGCAGACACGACCGATGGTTTCCGTACGGCCATCGACAAATTCCCGGATCATTCCCATCACCGTCTTAACGTTGCCATCGATGTCGTTATCCGCCCCGCGAGAAGCGGTCAACAGTTTTCGAACGTTTTTGTCTTTGATGGTGCTTTGATTGTATGGCCCTAAGTCAAAACCGGGAGAGATTGGAAATTCCTGCGAAAAAGGGAAACCACCACTGAATAAGAACAAAAGATCATTGGTTCGCGTCGTCGTCATTTGGACTTCTCCTTTTGACCGAGATTAATGCCTGACTTGCGTTGAGTTGCTCAGCCTTTCTTTCTTTTCGTAGGCAACCATTTCGGCATCGAGACTTCGGATCGTCATTTTTCCGACGATGCTGTCCGGCGTTCTCTGGTACGCGGGGTTGATGATTGCGCGTTGAGTCTTATACGCCAGAACGACTTTCGCCGTTTCAGGACCATATTTCTTAAGTTGCAGCTCGGTGGGACCAATGCGCCCCCCTCCGAGCAGAAGCGCGGCAAATTGAATTTTGCTGACAAATTCACCCTGATCGCCGATCACTACATGAGCAGAATCACTGTGCAGGGTTCTTTCCAACCGTGGATCTCCGCGAAATAACTCTGACTGCAGTTTATTCACCATGGCAGGCTCCTGTTTAACATCACGGGGGTCTGAATCAAAAAGTCGGGATGACGTCGCGTAACGCTTGTTCCCGTGATCCGTAAACCAGAAAGGAATTCGTTCCCGACAGAATCTGACGTGCTTACATTCTAAGAACAATTCCTGATTGGATTTTGCGTTGCTCCTGACACTTCCGACTTTGCACATACCTGCGATTCAGGCCAGACAGTGCCTCGGCCCCGTTGAAGATAAAATACCTGCAAGCGCACCGATGCTGATCTGTTTCCAGCACAAAAAAAGACGTGTCTAAAGGATGATGCGTAGATTGCAGAAATAATCCACGGTGAATCCTGGAATTTTTGAGCAGAAATATTCAGAACCTGCCCCATGGCATTTACGGCGGTGTCGATTTGCTGGGGTGCAGTGAATTCAAGCGGAGTTTGATGGTGTCCGGAACCGTTTCCGCAAGATACATTGATTCAGTTCCTGACACGAATGACACTGTTTGTGACTTGCAGAACTGAACCGCGGGCCGATACCGGAGAAAGTTAGCGTCCACGCGCTGCGCGTTGACATCCGCTTGCAAGATAGTCCATTACCGCTGCGCCACCTGGTGGCCTGAATCGACATAGAATCTTGCTAAGCTCGTGTTCGCGGAGATTGAAAAGGTTTGATCGCCCCCATCACCTCCGGAGATTTGCACACAAGATTGCGCATCAGTCCAGAGACTTGGGCAATGTTCAGAGACGATCATAAATCGCCTTCATGGACGTAAAGGTGTCAGCAACAGTTTCTATAACCCCTTTTCGGTATCCGGCAACTTTTCGGTACCCATGATCAAGGAGTCGCACCTAAGCCGCTCTGCCGGCGATTCAGTTCGGCTTGCCAGATGGATTGCATAATGATGCCTCGGGCTTTGCTCACTGCATCTCTCCAACCATTGACGTCCTGAATCCTGGCCTTGACCTGCACGAGTAGTGCGTCCACTTCTTTGAGGCAACTACGGACGTCCCTGGCGAACACTTCGCAGCGCCGGCTGACTTCGGCCATTTCCTCGACTGACATTCCTGCATCAAAGAGCTCTTTCGTGATGATTCGGTCTGTGATCGGGTTTTCCTGACCGTTAAAAACGCGAACCAATTTCTCGGCGTCTTGAGCTGCCGCGAGCCATTTGGGAGAGACGTCTTTAATCGCCTCCAAATTGTCCTGGACTTTCCATAAGTGATCGGCGTAGCTGCTCAGTTCGGTATCAATGCTGTCCAGGAAATCCACTCGTTGTGTGTCAGTCAATCTGGAGATCATGATTTTGGCTGACTCATCCTAAAACGTGGATTTCGTTCGATCATGAAACGCCCGCAGGTCCGTTGAGAACTTCGCAAGATTCATGTTGAGCAAATCGATCAACTGAATAGCCGCTTTTGATGTGGGATCGGAAAAAAATGACGGCGCGCTGCTTCGGTCAGGTTTGATCTGAGGCAATGCCTGCATGTCTTTTCTGATTTTCTCCCTGAATTCAGACTTCAGAAAATCCATGCCAATCCCCGCCCAGATACCGATTGCAGCGCCGGCGAGTGCCGTCTTCAGTCCGGGGGACTGTCCGCCTTCCGGGACATGAATCGTGGAGGCAGTGCCTGGTACCTTAATCCTGCGTCGTGAGTATTCTGCAACGTTTCAGAATCAATCGACAACACTCGGCGGCCATCGCGTTCGAATAAGCGTGTCCGGTGAGAACATAAAGGTGCCCAATACCGTTTCCCGAAAATCGGCGGAATCGGTTACTGACACCGTTTCGTTCGCCTGACACCGTTTCGTTCGCAATTTAGAGTCAACAATTCTCTATGCACCACATGACATCCTCAAACATTCGTTGATTGCCGATCTGCACGGCTGCGTCATGAAAATTGGCGGAGCCGCGGACCTGACTGTCGAGATTGAAAGGGCTGAAACCATCGACTGTATCATGGATTTCCGGATTGGATTCATTGTTCTCGAGTGTCTGGTAGTAGTTTTTCAGATACTTCCCTTTCACTCCGGACTTGAGTCGCAGGTAATCACTTTCGCCTCTTTGGAACGCCGCGTCAGCAAGTCCGACGTAAAAGACGTTCAGATTTTGTTCCGTAAGATACCTGCCCATATGAATTGCTGTCACACCGCCGGAACTATAGCCAGTGATGAGAAACAACTGCTGGACATTAGCGGCACAGGACGCAAACCAGTCCGATCGAAGCGACTTCACGAGTGCTTTGTTCGCATTTTCACCCAAAGCTGCATTGTAGTCGAGTACACGAAGGCTTTTCGGCGGTTGGGTGGGTGATCCAATTCGACTGGCACTTACGACATTGAGTATGAAGTCTCGTTTAAGCTGCCTGCCCTGCGAGCGCAGGAACGCACCAAGAGGAGCTATGGAGGCTTCCTTGCCGGCAATCGCATCATCGGCGTGACCGTAGAGATTGATGCAGATGATCTCTTTCGTAATCTTAGGGTTCGGATGACCACCACCGCTATCACCTGGCTCACTCCCCTGAATTGACTTTCCCACACCGCCACCGCTGTCACCCATGATGAAGCCTCCTGTAACAAGAAAACATGAACCGATGGTTGGAACGGGTTACGGGCCCGTTCCCGACACTTGTCGTCGTTGCTTGCCGAAAAAAAGAGATTAGAGGTGTCACAGGGGATGTAAGTGTCCGGAACCATTTCCAACAACACAGTGAATCGGTTCCTGACTCATTTTCGCTCTCCAGGTGACAATAAGCGCATCACTCAGCGTGATGATTGTTTCTGAAGCCATTCGTTGATCTCGGACACAACATTTCCCGTCGGTCGCCGCGAACATCGGGGACTGTACGCTGCTTCCTCGACGCCGGTTTCGAACCGACAGAGACATTGCAGGTTCCTGACGGGACACGTTACTTCAACCCACGAAATACCCGGGCATACTGGGTGATGCGTAAAGACCGGACGCAATCCACTGTGAATCCTGGATTTTTTGGATAGAAACATTCAGAATGCTTCCGACGGCTTCTTTGCCACGG
>JAGQQS010000098.1 GCA_020426105.1 Planctomycetaceae bacterium | reverse complement strand
AGAGGAACTTTATTACTGGAAAGAAGCGGGAGTGAAGGCCGCGGTTGCACCAGACGGAAGTTACGTTGTCACCTCGGGAAGCGGTCAGGCTTCCGCGTACGCAACCAGGGGCCAAAGCCGGGCACCAATCTGGCGGACCAAACTGAATTGTTTTCTTAATGCCGCGCCACATTTTTCAATCGATGGTAATTCGCTGCTGATGTCAGTCGGAGATGGAATCGCCGTGATCAATCCCCGTACTGGTCAGGGTGATCCGTCAGATCGGGGTTAAGAAGCACAATCGAAGTGTAGAAGTCTACCAATTGGATTCCACCGCAAAACTGCTGCTGACAGCAGCAAAAAACCACGTCATTGTCTGGGACTTTGAAAAGGGAACAGAGCTTCGGCGTATTCCGATGTATCAGGAATTTGACGGCGTCACAGCGTTGAACATCCGCCCGGATGAGCCTGTCGTTCAGCTGATCACCGGGAACGGGTTTTACGCGGAATGGGATATTCGCACGGGCGATCGAGTTCGCATCGGCAATCTCACGTCCGGGCAACGTATTGACGCAGCAGCGATTGCTCCGGGAGGTAACATTGCCGCAATCGCACTCGATAATCAGGGGACCTTGGACCTGGTTGATCTTGCCACCGGTGAGTTTTGGATTCGATTCCACAACCTGCACCAGGATCGTCAATGGTTTACAGAAACTGCCTATGGCCATATCGACGGGCCGCCGGAAATCCTGAATCTGGAGCAACTTGTTCTGGCCGAACAGAAGCTTCAATATGATTCAGACGCTGTCCGAACTCAGTGTCTTGCCATGCGACAGCGCACTGCAAAGGGGACGGTAAAGACACATTCAGGCACTTCCACAGGACGGCGTCTGTTCGTACTCGCCGTGGGGGGTAGTGAACACAGATATTCAGAGTACAATCTCCGATACGCGCATCTCGACGCCGAAGTACTCGCACAGCACCTCCAAACGATGCCGAACAGAGCTTTTCGTGAGGTGTTCGCCCAGATTTACTCCAACAGGGAAGCAACCGCCGACCACATTCGGGAGGGACTGGACTGGCTGGTCCGCTCCTGTGGACCGGAAGATGTCGCCATCATCCTGTTTTCGGGACATGGCGTGCGGGGCCGCAATGGTTTGTATTTTGTCCCGTATGAGGGCGACGCCGAGAGCATCCAGGCGACCTGCCTCAATTGGTCGGAAGCTGCCGGAAGAGTGGCGCAGACAACAGCGGCACAAATTCTTTTCTTTGCGGATTGTTGCCACGCCGGCGCATTCTCGACTGAAAATCGTCCGACTCAGGATGACATTGTCCGCGCTTTTGAAAGGAAACAAAACGTATTGCTATTCTGTTCCAGCACGGGGGAACAAAAATCCGTCGAACAGGAGGCAGTTCGTCAGGGGGTGTTTACGGCCGGTATCATTGACGCCTTTCATGGCAAGGCCGACGCTGACGGCGACCAGACGGTTACGGCTAAAGAGCTCGTGGAGTACGTTACACAATATGTCGGCCGCCAGACCAACTCAGAGCAGACGCCTCACGTTCCGTATCCCGAACAATATGACCGCAGTTTTGAAGTCGTCCGGCTTCACTAGTGAAATCGCCACAGTTATTCGATTCCTGTCCGCCTCTGCATTTTCAGGTTGTAAGATAATGTGTTCCATTTCATTCATATCGTTGCGATTTTCTCTTCGCACAGCCTGCTTATTGGCATTCGTTGTGACCACGAATTTTTGGGCCAGTCCACTGCTTCATGGGCAGTCGATCGGTGTTTTGTCGCCGAGTGTGCCGTTGGCAAATGCAGATCGCAACGAGGAATATTTCCCGCATTCAGAAGTTTCCCCCGAGGGTAACCTTGTGGCCGGAGTTACTACGGGTTCATTTTCACATAGCCAGCTCTGTGTCTGGACAATTTGTGATCGCAAAGAGGTGTTCAACAGGAACTATGAAAATGATAGTCCGGTTGCAGTCTGGGCCGTCCGCTCGCGCAAGCCCAGGAATCTGTTAGCAGTCATGTACGTCAACCCATACAAGGACGATCAGCCTGAGAAGCAGGTGATCGAAGTCATCGACTTTCCGGCTGGCAATGTCATTCGTTCCATTGAATTGCCGGAACGCATTTACGACAGGTTTCTCGCTCTGTCAGAGGATGGCAAATACATCGCGATCGGTAATGATGGCGAAAACAGTACGGTACGAGTGTTCGATACCGCGACAGGGGAACTGAGCGCATCGATTCCATAGCACTTCCGGGCTCTGCGTTCGTTAACCTTCATTCCCGGCAGGCCACTACTCGCAATGGCAGGGCTTCTGTCCAGTGATAACGATGGTCCAACTGTTCTCATTCACGACGTCAAAGCAAATCGTCCGTACTCCTCCAGTCGCTGGCAGAAGCGTGAAGTTCTCTGTATCGCTGCATCTTCCGACGGCAGGCAGCTCGCATCCCAGGACACAGACAAAACAATCAAGCTGCTTGGTGTGGCCGAGGGTGCCCTGAAAGTACTTGGGACAATCAGCAACGAATCTCGATACCACAGGGTGAATCTGCGATTCACCAACAACGATGCTCAGCTTTGGCATTTCGACGAGCATGGATTTTCGCTGTGGGACGCTGACTCGCGAGAGAAAATCCACCAGCAGGGACTCGCGTGCGCCGAAGGAAAACTGGACATTTCACCGGATTCAGGCTTGCTCTTATTGACGAACAGATACAGCCAGAAAGTCCCAATGCTGCTGGATACGGCTCCTGTGCTTCGCTTTAAGAAGCCAACGCGATCCACAAGGATTTTTGACGATGCGCACTCCAACGAGATCAGGAACATCATACCTGGCGACGACAGCAAGTCGCTCGTTTTGCTTCGCGATAATGACGGTTTAGCCGTCGTGGACAGCACCAAACAGCGACAGACAGCATGGCTGCCCTTTTACGGGTCAGGTTCGGGCATAAACCGGGAATCTGTGGGTGTCACTTCCAGCCTGGCACTGTATTACCAGAATGAATCGGAGTATATGCTCTACCGCCGCACGCTTCCTGACGGTAAACCGGTCCCCATTTTGCGACTTCCCGAGGGGAAAAGCGTTCGTTCGGCCGTTGCATCGTCATCCGGAACGTTCGTCGCGATCCAAATTCCCGACAGGACAATCGTCCTGGATTCCACAAATTCAGTCATTCATCAGGGAACATATCCTGGCACGCTGACCGCAATCTCCGATGATGGTAAATGGATGGCAACTCAGGATAGCTACACCGTGACCATTGTGGATGTTGACGCCAAATCGGTCCTTGGGAGTTGGGACGCAAAATACGCATCCGCCTGGTCATCTGATGCAACCTGCCTGATCGGTCGCGGAGGCGAAGAAGGAAGCCTCTGGAAACTTATTCGGGACACGGGAGAAGTTCGAGAAGACTTTCCGCTTCATCGTCATAATTCCAGCAGGGTTGGCCAAATCCAGGCAATTGCGGTCGCCGCAAAATCTCCCTATCTGGCGGCAGCCGGGCAGCAGTTGATTCGAATTTACAATCATCAAACAAATCGAATGCTGGGAGTTCTTCGTGGACATTCCAAAGAAGTCCTTTCGGTCGCCATCTCTCCTGACGGGAACACTGTTTACTCGGGAGACGAAGGCGGCCACCTGTTGACCTGGGACCTTACAGCCTGGGTGAACGAGGATTCGGACGATGATGCCGGCGTTTCAGCAGAGACATCGACAGAAACCACCTGGAACGCAGAGCCGCGAACGTATGCATCTAAATCCGGCGTCAGGATTACGATCGAAACAACCGACGATACGACCTCGGCCACTGTTGCGGAAGCTCTCCGTGACGTGCTCCGAGAGATTCAACAAGTAAAATGATGGTTGGGTTCACGTGAGGCTGTCGTTCCATTGATTCTGGAAAACAGGAGCAGCGGAGCACAACTGACCCAACGTTTCGCGGGAGGCCTTGTCACTCCTTAATGGAACGAGCACGTGAAACTGGTTTGCTTACCGAGCATGATCTCGTCACTTGAAATGGATTTCTGAAGTGCAAAACCAACAGTCAGGATTTTAAAGCCATGCTATTGAATCTGATAACAAGGACAGGCATTCTACATTTGAATTACCTGCTGAATTTCCTGCTGCTCGGCAGTTTTTTTTCCGTTGTTCAGGCCGACGATACGTGGAAGCTGTCGTTCAGCAACTCGTACGACAACTTTAGCGCTAATGCGAGAGAGAGTGCTGTCTTTTCGCCGGACGGAAAAATAGCGGCGATTTGCTGCCAGGACAAATCCATCAGACTCTGGGACCTCACGACAGGCAGGGAACTCAGACGCCTTGTTGGTCACGGGGCTGGACCCGTCTGCATGGCATTTTCTCCCGATGGGGAGCGGCTCGTGTCATCCGCCCCTGAGGAGTATCCTCGCTCGGCACTGCACGTCTGGTCTGTAGCGACGGGAGAGGCCCTGTTTGTCGATAAAACAAAATCGCAAAGCTGTTTTGGAGTGGCGTGGCACCCGGACGGGAAGTCGTTTGTAACGTCGCTGTCGCATATCGAGTTCGACGGACGAAGCGCAGGCTACTCCATTGATACAATGGAACAAAAAGGTCGAGCGTTCGGGGATGTGCAGGTGCAGGTCTACACGAATCGGCAGGCGACCGTGACAAATGTCAAAGAAGGACTGGCCTGGCTGCAGCGGTCCTGCACAGAAAGTGACGTCGCCGTTGTGTTGTTTTCCGGTCATGGAGTTCAGAAAGAACGCGGACTCTATTGCTGTACACACGAGACACAGGAGGAAGGTCTGCAGTACACGGCTCTAAACTGGGAAACCGTTGGCGAATCACTGCGAGAAACCAGGGCTCGCCAGATTCTGTTCCTTTCCGATGCTTGTCACGCGGGAGCATTCGGCAACACGACACTCGCTTCTCAACAGGCTTTGGCGACCAGTCTTCGGGACGCCGCGGGGGTCATGTATTTTGCTTCCAGCGCTGCGGATGAAGTTTCTGTTGAAGATCCGAAATGGGCGCACGGCGCGTTCTGCAAAGCTGTTCTGGACGGTCTCGCCGGGGCTTGCGACGCTGATCAGAATGGTCGGATAACGGTTCAGGAGTTCTGCGACTCGGTCTGCAGGGAAGTGCCCGCCATGACAGGAAACAAACAGCATCCGCAAATTCCCGATCTGGGTAGCTATGATCCGGATTTAGTTCTGTCTGTGCTACGCTGATTCGCAGAACTTCTGCCTGACCTGCATCTTACTCCTCCTCACCTGATCGCTCGGGCAGGGTTCTGTCATCGATCCGGCAGATTCGTTGGCACTCGGACAGCGACAGGGAAGTCAGAGATGGTGATTGGCCATTTTGTGGCAGAGTGCTGCCGACCGCTGGTTAAGCTGGCAATCCTGCGATGGAAATAGAAGTCGAGGTCTTTGGCAGTGACGATGCCGTCCTGCACGATCGAAGCGGCTGGATCGTCGCCCGACGACACTGTTTGAATGACTTCGAGAAAGGCCGACACCATTGCCCCATGCTGCCATTCCGGTCGTTCTTCGCTGACTTCCCGCCAGTGTGACGATGCATATACAACAGCGCCAAAGTCCATCCATGGATCTCCCGAAGCATAATTATCTGACACGGCAGCCGCACTGTGGCACGCGTCCACAAACAGCAGCCGACGACAGTGCGCCAAATCGCGAGTGACGAGGTGCCCAATTTCTGTATGCGGTAAGGCGGTACGGCGAAGTTTGTCGGGTTCTGTTTCGTATGTGGCCAGGTAATAATTCCCCCGCTCGTCGTAGACACCGTGCCCCGAAAACAGAATAACAACGATATCTTCAGGTCCCGGTTGCTTGTCCAGCAACGAATCCATGGCTTCGCGAATCCCGTCCGTGGTCGCCTGTTCGTCGATCAGCACCTCACATTCCACATTCGAGTATTGCAGACCCTGCTGCTGCTTCCAGACTCCTGCAAAGTCTTCGGCGTCTTTGTGGGCGTAGGAGAGATTGCGCACAGCCGGATGCTGGTATCGGGAAACGCCGATCGCCAGTACATACAACATGGACTTTACGTCGGACTTGCGTCCTTCGCCTGAATCATTCGCTGCCGCGGGGGCATAAACAACTTGAATTACAGCAGGCTGACTCTCTGATTTCAGCGTTGAGGCTGTGATCGTTATCGTATTGGGCCCGGGCTTCAACTGAACGCGCTGCTGAAATACTTTTGTACTTTCGGTATTCAGTGCTTCGACGCTGAGTGCCTTTGAAACGGCCCCCAGCCCATTGATCTGAAACTCGACGTTTGTAATCTGTGCACCAGAAGGAGAGTCCACCTCGGCCAGAATATTCACAGACTCAGCCGATGTCAGGAAACCGTCGACGGGACTGACGATGCGAACCACAGGGGGAGAAATCTGTTGCAGTCTTGGTGACTCTCGATAATCAGACTGCGGCCGATCAATTGCGACTGGAGTGCCGATCACCAACACGGCCTCGTCCGGGTTCCTCAGCTCGAGAATTTTATCAACGATCAAAGGTCGATAAAGTTCCTTCCGGAACTGGCTTGCTTTGTAAAACATGGCGCTGTCACTGCGTTCGCGATTTTCGTGCCAGCCGATGTACCGATCGCCATTCCCGGATGTGTCATAGTACCCACGCGGACTCCAAAGCACCCATTCATTGTCCTTTGTCAGCAACAGGCTCAGCAAGGGTTCCATGTGAGTTGGCCCCGGCTGAAGCATGAAGCGTGGCGAATAGGTGGTTCCGATCGCTCGTTTCATTTCGAGATCGATTGACGTGCCTGGTGGAAAAGGATTCCTGATAAGCATTTCCCTGCTTTCATAAAAACTCATTGTCCCCAGGGACATTATTGTATCGCCGGCGGAAAGCCCTGCTCGTTCAGATTCGCTTCCCGACGGCACGCTCAGCACCTGATTTCCGCGAAAAATGAAATCAATGTCGCCACTTTGCGAATTGAGATCAGCCAGGCTCCAGAGTCGGATCGTTCCATCAATCGAACTACTGGCCAGTAATTCGTGGTCTGGTGATGGACTAATTCCCGTCACATTGGAGTGATGTCCGTGGAATCTTCTCAGCACGCGCACGTCACCGTTCTCACGCAATTCCAGCGCGGCCAACTGACCAGACTGACTTCCCGCAAAAACGATGTCTTCCATTCCGCTGAGACGATGGCTGAAGCCTGTGCAACAGGTAGGACGACCGAATGCGTCTTCCTCGAATCTCCATGACTTTTCATTCCGGCGTATTGTTAACCGATTGCCATCGACCTGATACTTAAAATTTGTCGGAGTCTTTGCACCGTCTGATTGCACCTGACTTTCCATCACTCGCTGTGCGAGATCATAAGTCTCTTTCAGAGGGCCATAGTGATTAAAGTTGAATTGGCCGGCGGCGTATGGTTCGCGACCAAAGTGCAGGCGACTTCCATCTGCGTTCCACTGGACGTTCCAGATCTCGGAATGCCGAGCCCCGGGAAATACACGGATCTGACGGCCGGTCAGCGCTTCCCAGACATGTATCTCTCCGAATCGATCGGCACTCGCTGCTGTCTTTCCGTCGCGACTGACCGTGACCATCTGCGGGGACCAGCGATGGGCATGCGGTCCTTCGTAGACAGCAAATGGACTCGTTTCGTTCTTGCGCCAGACGCCGACCCAATAGGAATCACCATCTGTTTTGTGACTGAAACCACCTTTAGCAAACCACACGCCGCTGGGGTCCAGCTGAAACCACGTCGCCGTCTCAAATGCGGAGTCGGGCTGGTGAGGGGCAAGGTGGCTGTCGTCGAGGCCGTCGGTGAATACCCATTGTGCTTCTTCCGGCAGTAAGCTGAAGTCCGTGACGCGGCGGCCGGAGATACAATCTATGACGACATTTCCGGTTTTCAGGCGAGTGAGCAGGTAGGGGTACGCCGTCGGGAACCCAAAGTAGTCGGATGTTTCTTCCGACGCAAACTGCTCCTCGGCCTCGCGTTTCAGTGATGCGATTTGTTTTTGTTGGTGTGACCAGGACCTGATCACGATTTCGCCGTCTCAACCATACGACGCAAAGTAGGTGCCATCCTCAGAAAACGCAACCCGATCTGAACAGGCTTTGTGGCCCGGCAGCAGTGCTTCCAGGTTCCCAAGATCGCTCATGCGATACATTCGCGTCGATCCGTCGTCCGTATTGTCACTGATCCCGGTAATGAGGTACTGTCCATCCGGCGAAAATGCGACGGCGTTGGTTCGCCCCAGCTTCAGGTGCGGCGCTAACTGGAAACCGCGAATTGACGCCAGCAGCGAACCTGTTTGCACATTCCAGACTCGAACCTGCTTCTCCCCGGCAGCAGCCAGCCATTTGCCGTCAGCACTGAGTGCAATGTCGCGGATGGTGCCGGAACTGAAACCATCAGCATCAGTTATCAGGAAACGATCCGATCCAGAACATGTGGCTAAAATCAGGATGACGCTCAGCGTCGTACTGATCCGCGTAAACATAACCGATGTTCGTGCGGAAGATGTCGTTCGCATGTTAACTACTCACTTTCTGGTTCAGGATTCAAAACAATCCTGAATCCAACATTGTTGCTGCTTCGATCCGGGGCCATTGAGCCGCGAACTGCGGCTCGTTGATAGGGGCTGAATCAATAAAAGCAGCCACCTCGGTAAACTCTCTCGTCGCCAGCGTCGGGTCCGGTCGGATTCACAGCCAGAGAACTTCGATAATACGCCTCATCATACCTGTCTGCGCACCATTCCCACACATTTCCATGAACATCGTGCAATCCAAATGGATTGGCCCGGAATTGTCCCACCGGGGCCGTAAATACGAATCCGTCAGAGGATCGTGAAGTATTCGTCCATTTTGGAAACCGTGCGGCTGCCGTGGCATCCCGAACATTTGCGATTTCTGTCAGCCGTTCCGGATCGTTGCTGTTCCAGTATGCCGTTTGAGTCCCCGCTCGGGCCGCGTATTCCCACTGGGCTTCCGTCGGCAGCGAATAGTTCGTCTGTTCCTGCAATGACAGCCAGCGGCAGAAACGATCGGCGTCATTCCAGGTCACGTGGACGACCGGGTGACTGCCGGACTGATCGAACCCCGGACGGTGCCACGACAACCCGGAGGTTTTTGTCGGGTTCCCCGTCCCATCGATATAAGCCTGATTTTGATATCCCTGCTTTTCTGCATCGCTGCGATACGCTGCCCGCTGAACAAAGCTTCTGAATTGATCGACCGTGACCTCGTGCGAACCAATATAAACCGGGCTTGTCAACTGCACTGTGTGAGATGGTAGTTCGGCTTTAAGCCCAAAGGTATACGATTCTTCAGTAGTTCCGCTGACTCTGAACATGAATTCATCTCCCTCATTCCGTCCCATCCTGAAGCTGCCGGGATATACCAGAGTCAGTTGCATACCCAGGCTGTTCGTAAAACCGGTAGTCCATACCTGTCCCTGATTCATCTGTCGGGCCATTCGGAAATCGATGGTGTCCCCTGGCGCCGGCACCAGTTTTCGCCATCCTTTGTCGCCAACGTTCGGAGTCCCCGTGTAGAATTCGATGTCCGTGATTGATTCAACTTCCAGCGTTTTCGTCTCGCTGGGCCCCAGTTTGAGCTGGCCGATATTTTTGCCCCGAATATACGCGATGGCTGTTCCGCCGGATTCGCGATTTACCAGACGAATCGTCTTCTTAGGGGATTGCTTCACAAAAGGCAGAATTTCGATATCCGTCTGAACTGTGCCGGCAGTCTGTATGACTGGTGTTTGCTCGACTCCGATCGTCGCCGCGTTCGTCTGAATGGAAATGAACAGAAACCGAAAGAGTTCTTTTGCAGTGATGATCTGATTCTCGTCGTGATCGGCGGCACCTGATATTGCCAGACCCACAGAGTCCGAAAACAGACTGCGCTGTGTTTCCGGATTTGCATAACTCTGCTGTCCTTCGCTACACGCCGCAAAACTCACAAGATTTCCGATGTCTTGCAGTGCATTCAGAACTTTCGCACCGGCAATACCAGCCGGCTTACCGTCCGCGCCCGGTCGGCCACTGTCCAGGAATAACAGGATCGAGGTTTCTTTGGGGGCGGCCTGCAGTAATCTCGAGATCTCTGCCAACTGAATACCCGCAGGGGCTTGCTGAGTTGGATCGGTTTCCGGCACCGCGAGGTAAAGCTCGCCCGCCTGATTTTCCAGCACATGTCCGGAAATATAGATCAAAAGTCGGCTGCCGCAATCGCGGATCGCCCGTTCGACTGACTCTGAAAACTGAATGTGTGCCGTCGGATTCACCCCGGACCTCTGAAGACTTTCAGGTTCGTCCGTGACGGCCAGAATTTTGCTGAAACCACACTGTTTTTTGAGGACATCCACCACGGAACGAAGTTCGTCTGACTGCTTTGGCAGATCAGGCAGATGCTGGTAGTCCTTAAAGCCGAAAACAATGGCAGTATTATCGACGGCCTTTGCAACAGAAGTTGGCCAGAAACTGCCGCCAGCGGCAATCATAATCAGAATTGCCGTTCGCATTTCCCTTAGTTCGCTGTTCATGATGCGTCTTGCTAAACCTGACAAGAGTGAATTCGATCTCGTGTTGGAATAAATGCTCATTTCGTCACCAACTCCCACGAGCAGCGCCCAACGCCGTGATTATCCGGGAAGCACGCGACATCGTTGCCATTTTTTTTCAATTTCCAGGAGTCCGGATTGCGAGACATTCAGTCCCCGAACACGATTCTGGATTTCGTGTTTCCAATCAATACAGGTTCCTGAGCAACACGGATTCCATCAGCCTGCTTTGTGTACTCAGGAACAGTCGTTTTCAGGTGTTCGAACAGCCGGTCGATGGTCACTTTTGTATTTTGGTGCCTTTCGAGGTATTCGAGGAGAAAATGAGTCATTACTGACAGGTCTTTTTCGGTCTTCACGTGGGCCAGCTGACCCCGACTTGAAGCACACAGGACAGTTGCCTGCTGTTCTGTAATGTCTTTGGTGAATCGATTGAATTCGCCTTCCCACGAGATACTCTTTTCATTGCGCGCCTGACCACCGGCGAAACATGCATCGATGATGACCAGCATTTCACATCCGACGAAATCCTGAACCCAGCGGCCCAGCATATCATCCAGAATCATCGTGCCTTCGACGTCGTCCGGATCTCCATCATAAGTGACAAGCACTTCGTCGGTACGGTCCGTCTCATCGCCGCTGATATCCGGGCAAATCGTTCCATGCCCCGACCAAAAGAGTATGACTTCATCTCCTGGCTGTGACTGCCTGGCGACATCCAGCAAGGTCTTATGCACGTTTATCGCCGTGACATCTTCGTTCAGCAGCAGGACCGAATCAGTTCCGTACTGCCCTTTCATTGTTTGTGCAAACTGGCGAGCATCGTTTTCGCAGGCTGCGTGCGGAGTGAACTGCTCAGCATGTTTCTGCTTTCCAACGCCCACAGCAACCACAAACCGTCGTTTCCCCCGCCGAGCTGCGTTGCCTTTTTTAAACTGCTGGACAGAGACTGTTTCAATGCGGATCTGATGATCACCCAGAATCCGGGAACTATCAACAGAACTAAAATTGCTCACTGGCTGGTTCGCTCCCGGACGAGTGCCGACACCCTTGCCAGTAAGTTCCAGCGCCAAATCATTCAGTCGGGACTCATCCAATTCCAGCAGCACCTGCCCCTTCGCCAGGGCTTTTATGTTGATTGACTCGCACGGCTTATCAAGCACGATCGCTTTAACAAGTCCGGTTCCCAAAGGTTCTGACGCCGTGATCCGAAATTGCGCGGCATCTCCCTTGTCCGGAATCGTGTAGGCTCCTCCTGTGGTCACATGAATTGGCGCCTGAAACTCGTTTGGCAGCAGAACATAAACGTTGCCGTCCGAATGCACATAAAGCAGATACAGAAAACCCTCGACCTGTGTTTTAACGGTGGCGTGAGCCTCCGAGCCCAGTTCGTAAACCAGATCCGGGCGATCCATCGTCACCTCAACGACCGGCGCCTGCCGCTGCGGAGCAGCTCTCAGAGCCTCGACCCGTAACGCTTTCTGAGCGTCCTGCGCCCACAGCGCGTTGTTGGCCGAGAGGAAAAGAAGCATTGCAATGGGCGACAGAATTGTCCTCAACAATTTGTGCGAAGCCTCGAAGACTCGTGTCGAAAGTAATCTCATTTGCGTCGAGCCGATTGAATTAAATTTGGCCTCAAAACCCTGGTCCTGCTCAAAAGTCTGCCGCACTGCACCTGGCTTCCGCGGGCCCCACATCAGCACGCCGGCAATGATCAACCGGCTGTAAATCCTCCTTACAACCCAGCAGCGTCCTGACGCACATGAGGGGCTTTTCATTCCGATCCCTCCGTTCGCAGCACATTCGAAATTTTCTCCTCCTGGAGTGCAGTCGGAACAGTTCTCCATAAATCGCGGGCCTCATCTTTACGGCCAAGGGCAATGAGAGTCAGTGCGCGATTCACGCGAGCTGATACTCCGACCCGAACGTTGTCAGCGACCGCTGCAAACGACTGTTCGGCCAGAGCCAATTCTCCCAGACGAAACTGCGCGATCCCTCGCCCCAGCAGCGCATACGGATTGTTTGATTCCAGTACATTGGCTGCTTCAAATTGTTCCAGGGCCTTCTCAAATTGTCCTGCCTCCAGCAGAACCTGGCCGAAATTCAGCTTATGAATTGCATCGTCCGGGGATTTTTCAATCAGGCCCGCCAGACGTTCCAGTTTCTGATCGCGATCAGTATCAGGCAGGATAATGTCGGGAATCTTAGGTCCCTTGCCGCCGGACGTTACAATTGCAGCAAACTGGGCTTCACTAAGATAGTGGCTCAGTTGGCGGAATTCCGTATTGGCCAGGCGAATTGAACTGTTCTGCACGTCGCCGTTTCGAGTGAGAAGATATCCGAATAACGCCATCAACGCACACGCCGCAGTTGCAACGACGATCCCACGCTGCCGAGGGGAACGCCTGAACTCCTGATTTTCTGACCACCGGGTGTTAACGCTCGTCGTCGGCTCAGATTCGATGATCAGATCAATCTTTTGCCGCGTTGGACTGTCTGGCCTGTCTGAAACCACTGAACCCGCCACAGAGTTTTCGAAGATTCCTGCCCGAGTCATGTCGTGAATAAACTGCGAGCATTCATGGCATCCTGCCAGATGCTTCAAAACTAATTCATGTTCGTCAACGGTCAGTAGCCCGGCGGCCCATTTTTCGATCAACGTTTCATCATCCGCGACATGATCATCGTCCGTCTGTGCCGTTTCCAGATCAACCGCGCGAAGCAGGTTCACGAGACGCTCGTTCCCGATTTGCTTTTGGATCTCATTGATACTGCTCACCGCGAAAGCTCCTGAACAGGCATTCCATCGAGCAGGTCGCTGATCAGGGTCGATGCAGTCGGCTGGGATTCAGCCAGTGATCCCAGCTGTTCGCGTATTTTTGAAACGACCGCATTTCTGATGTGTGACACGCGTCCATCATGAATTCGGGGACTGCCCGGAGCTGAAATCCGTTCGGCGATCTCTGAATTGGAACAACCGTCACAGGTCATTCTTAAAACAACTCGCTCACGAACTGAAAGATCACCCATGACTCTGGCAAGTGTGGTTCTGATATCGTCCAGTGCCATCTGATCAGATTCGCCGGACGTCGCAGCCAGAATCCCTTCATCCGGAATCGAAACTGCCGCTCGCTCACGACGGCGCAACTCCGAGAGTACGCGCCGCTGTGCCGTCCGATATACGAAGGCGTAGAGCAGCCCTTTACCTTGGTACTGTGCGATTAATGGCCGGCGTCCGGAATCTTTCCTGTCTGCGGTCGTCATGCC
This sequence comes from Planctomycetaceae bacterium, assembly GCA_020426105.1. GTDB lineage: Bacteria > Planctomycetota > Planctomycetia > Planctomycetales > Planctomycetaceae > SXXK01. The sequence goes on along the minus strand of JAGQQS010000098.1, from coordinate 11,460 downwards.
TCACCTACTCTCCCCAAACCAGATCCGAAACTACGTCCTGCCAGATTTCGTTAATGGCACTTTCACCCATGCGTGATGAAAACGATGCTGCCAATTGTCGGCGAACCCCATCGAACTCATCACAAAAAACTCTGACTGCCCGATCATGGCCCGCTTCCACAGCACTGGCCAGAACACAGTGTCTCACCCCGTCATTCCGGCCGAAACTCCGAAAAGCATCACGAATTTGATTCAGACTGTTTTCAGCTGCAGAGCCGCTGGCAGTTTTCTGCAAAACTTCCCGGATCTTCCGGTAGATTACCGATCGGGATGTGACTCCCTCAACGAAAGCTCGACACGGACCGCTCAGCAGATTCAGAATCCGGCCGCAGCAGGCCTCCAAATTAACTGACATTGAAAGCGGCGTCGCTGAACCTTCGAACTCTCCTCCAAACTCATCGACCCATTCACGGATCGTCGTCCGCTGAGACTGTTCCGTCTGCCGCGGGCAGGTCGCCCATGGCATGTGACGGATCCAGTTCTCGTGCTGGTTCAGCAATGCATCTATTTGTTCCCAATTCACGTCCGATCGACTTGCCGTCATGCAACACCTGAACACTGCTGAAACTCAAAAAAAATCGGAATTGATTCAATTTCCGAAGTCTGATTCGGGTGCCAGGAAAACTGAGCCTCCGAACCACCGCGGCATGGTTGTCAGAGTAGTCGGGCATCCGGCTTCTTTGCAAACAAATCGACGTATTTAACTGAGTTTTGCCCCCCTTTCGCTCAACGTTGTGAAGCATTTTCCGTTGTGTCCTCCGCAGCTCCGTCAATGTGCCTTCTCCCCTCTCGAAGGTTAGCAGGTGGCCGACGGGCTGAATGAAGGCGCGCTGTTTCTATCGCTTATTTATCCGTCCATGTGACGCTGCTGCCGTATATCGCGTGCTGCAACGCTGAATACTTACAAGGGAGGTGAACTCAGGACCAGTTGCGCCGTTACCTGGAAAAATCTCGTGTCGCACTCCAGAAACTGTTTCTAAACCTGTCATGGGAGGATTTTCGGCTCTCTCCGGATGATAGCCACTTGGCTCATTCCAGCGAAATTGGTGCCGTTATTTCGAATCGTGGTAACAGACAGCCACATTCCTTTGGCTATTTAATCAGGCGCTCAATGATGCTGCGTTGCAGATAGCCTTCACCGATTATCCCCCCTGCTGAACCGGACACCTCATCAATCCACTTCAGGCCAGCCGGAAGCAACGGGGCAGCAAAGGATTTATGTTCATAGATGGCAAAGATCGGCTTAGGTTGCCAGGCGGGTTTCCACGGAACATTTTCCATGCCAAAAAAGCGTTGTACCGACAAGCTGACGCATGCCGCCCCCGGGAGATTCGGAATATTTCTCCGGGATTTCGGTTTGCGCCAATGCGAATCGCGAACGAAGTTGCCGTGATGCCTTGACCTCGCGACATTCTCGAGTCACTCTGTAGATCGTGGCTATGGTCGGATTACCAGAGCCAGCGTTCTGTTGATTACAATCCGGATCGACGCATCCCGCCAAACTCGTACCTGCCTCAGCTTTTTCAAGGGTGGCTCAAAATGCAGAATACAGCAACACCGTCCGAACCCTCCCGCCGTGATTTTCTGGCAGCAACGGCTGTTGGTGCCGCTTCGCTGACCGCCGTTTCAAGTTCGCTTCACGCGGGCTTGTTTGCGTCCGGCAGTGACCTGTTGAAAGTGGGCCTGATCGGCTGTGGTGGTCGCGGTACTGGAGCTGCGGAACAGGCGCTGAATGCGGATCCCGCGACGGAACTCGTTGCATTGGGAGATATCTTTGAGGATGCCACGCAACGTGCGCGTCGGTCGTTGACGCGGATGTTCAATAAAGCGGGAGCCAGCCCGCGGGTGACTTTGTCGGACGATACATGTTACTCAGGCTTCGACAATTACCTGCGCGTCATTGAGAAATCCGACGTCGTCCTGCTGGCCACAACACCTCACTTTCGCCCCCAGCACCTGCGGGCCGCTGTCGAAGCCGGTAAGCATGTATTCTGTGAGAAGCCCGTCGCGGTCGATGCCCCGGGAGTGCGATCCGTGATGGAATCGTCGCAGATGGCTCAAGCGAAAGGTTTGTCGCTGGTTTCCGGACTATGCTGGCGGTATCACCCGGGCAAGCAGGCGACGTTTGAGCAGATCAAGGGGGGATTGATCGGCGAGATCGTGTCGATGCAGTGCAGTTATATGACCGGAGGTGTCTGGGATCCTCGACGCACTCGCGATAAGTGCAGTAGCGAGATGGAATACCAGATCCGAAATTGGTACTACTACACTTGGCTCTCCGGGGATTTTAACGTGGAACAGCATATCCACAGTCTCGACAAAATGATGTGGGCCATGAACGACGAAGTGCCGGCAACGATTAGTGGATCCGGAGGTCGTCAGGTACGAACCGATGACAAATACGGCAATATTTACGACCATTTTGACATCGTCTACACGTGGCCGAATGGAGTGAAGGCATTTGCACGCTGCCGTCACTGGCCAAATTGCGAAAATGAAGTGGAAGATTACATCATCGGCACGAAGGGTCGTGTCGACGTGATGAGTCATAAAATCGAAGACCATGCCGGCAACCTGCTCTGGAAGTACGATGGCCCCGATGGTGACATGTACCAGATCGAGCATAATGAATTGTTTGCCAGTATTCGAGAAGGAAAACCACTCAACAACGGCGACTATATGTGCAAGAGCACGATGCTGGCGATTGCCGGACGAATGGCCGGATACACAGGTCAGCGACTGACCTGGGATGCTGTGATGAACTCAAAGGAAGACCTTACACCGCAAGCCTATGAATGGGGCGACCATCCTGTTCCGACCGTCGCCATCCCGGGCAAAACACCATTTGTCTGAGACCCGGTGAATATGCAGGATGTCGTTTTATTGGGCGCCAGCAATCTTGTCCTGAGCTGGCCGACGGTGATGAGCTCACTGCGTCGCCTCAGTGCGGCTCCGCTTCGTGTGAACGTTGCGATGGGCATGGGGCGATCCTACATCAAGACAAGTGCGTTCTGGTTTCGTCGTCTCCCGTCAATTCAGGAATGCCAACTGTGGAATCTTTTGCCGCCAGCAGCAGCGGCTGTTCCGCCAGTGGTCCTGATTACCGACCTGGGCAATGATATCGTTTATCTGTTTGAACCTGAGGAGATTGCTGCTTCCGTTCGTGAGTGTATCGCCAAAGTTCAGCGCTGGCGTCCGGATGCAAAGGTTGTCGTAACGGGTTTACCACTGGCATCCCTGATGGGCATCAGCAAGCCGAGATTTGTGGTCGCGCGTACCGTTTTGTTCCCGTCCTGTACTCTGTCACAGCGAATTGCTGTCGATCGATCGGTGGAGCTCGATCAGCGTGCGCGGAAAATTGCGGCTGACTCAGGTGTGAATTTTATTGAGCCCGACGCGCACTGGTACGGTATGGACCCGATTCATGTTTTGGCGAAATATCGAGCTGAAGCGTTCAGCAAATATTTTGCCGGGTTCGGTCTGGCTCAGTCTGGTAGTGCAGACGATCCGCGAAAGTTTACAACGCGACGTCTGCCGACAGCAGCCGAACGAATTATTTTTGGACGCCGAAAAGCTGTCCGGCAGCCTGTAATCAGCGAACCGGACTGCACAGTCTCCGCATGGTGAGGTATCAGCTGCCGGTAGTGGTCTGTCACAGGTAAAAATTGAGGTAGTGGACGAAGCGCCGAGTCCTCCAGTGCCATAAAAAACAGGGACTCGCCGCCTCGTCCACTACAACGAACCCTTAAATTAAGCCGTAACAGTCCAGTCGTTTGTATCTTCGTGTCTTTCCCGAAAACGCGCCACCATTGTCGAAGGACCTTATCTTGCAGCCGCTTCAGGTTCACCTTCTGCCCACTCTGATGGAAGAAACTCGCCTGGCCGGGAGCGTCGTGGTGATCATCGACATCCTTCGCGCCTCAACAACGATCATCACCGCGATTTACAACGGAGCTGCGTGTGTCATACCCTGCGCAACCCCGGAAGCAGCGCGGCAGATTCGGACAGAATCGGCTTTGTCTGGTGTCGCAGTCCTGTTGGGCGGTGAGCGGGGTGGTGTTCTGATCGACGGATTTGATTACGGCAATTCACCTGCGGAATATTCGGCCGATCGAATCACCGGCAGGACCATCGCGTTCACGACGACCAATGGAACAAGGGCTCTATTAAAATCTGCTGATGCAGAAACGATCCTGATTGGTGCGTTCATCAATCGACACTCACTTGTTAATCGACTCAGAAAAGATTCGCGTCCAATTCACCTGGTCTGTGCGGGCACTGACGGAGCGATTACGGGCGAAGATGTATTATTTGCCGGCTCAGTCGTGGATGCCCTCGTGCAACGTGAGGAAACAAATACTACAGGCGACACGCTGCGAGAACCGAATGATTGTGCGCGAATCGCTCAGGCATTCTGGCGATCATGCGTCGGCGACTGCACGACGGGTGGCAGCAGGGAAACGCTGGCCGCCAGGATCGAAGCAGCGATGCGGGATACGCAGGGCGGATTCAACCTTCGTCGGCTGGGATTCGACCTCGATATTCGACGATGCAGCGCCGTCGATACCGTGGATTGCGTGCCCGTTTTGAATCGCGAGCAGGGCACACTGAGTTAGATCAGAGCAGGGGCCGGTACCAATCGTGCGCAACATCCTTCGGGCCATATTTCAACAGGTTCCTGACAACAATGTAGCCATCACGCTCCGACGTGATGAGCTCGGTCTCGTGCAAGTGATGATGGCAGGGCCGCTTGCCACTCTCGAAGTCGTCGATCCATGTTGCCCGGGAAACACCACAGGTTTTTGCGCCACAGGCCATCCAGAAGGCTCGTCTCGGCGGAGCGAGCAATTTCCAAATACGTTGATCGCGTGCCATAACTTCATAACCCGCGTTGTTTGAAGAGTTGTTCGAAATGCACCCACACTTTACCACTTCCACTTTTCGCGTGTATTCGCGTCCATTCGCGGTTTAAACTCCTGCCCTCCTCAACGCACCCAAAATCTCAAACACCAGTAATTCAAAGCCTCAACACACCTTCACAGGAAGCGTGTGACAAAAGTAGCCATCACTCTCTGAGTGATGAATTGCGATTGAAAATGGTCGTTTTTACCGACTCCGGCACGCCGAATGTAATGTCGTCCTCGCCTGATATCACACGTGTCTCACAGCGCTGCCCCCCCGGGGCCGGAGTTTATGGTTTGTGATGCACCGGCAGACGGTTCCTGCTGTCGACGAGAACTGTCCTGGGGACGTGGGTCCGGCGTTCTTCGTCGGAATACTGCGCGTAGCTACAGACGATCACGAGATCTCCGACCTGCACAAGCCTGGCCGCGGCACCATTCAGGCATACGACACCTGAACCACGTTCACCGCTAATCGCGTAAGTCGTCAGGCGATTACCGTTATTGATGTCGTAGATGTCAACCTGCTCCCATTCAACGATATCGGTCGCTTCCATCAGGAGCGGATCCAAAGTCACACTCCCTTCGTAATGCAGACTGGCATCAGTGACCGTTGCACGGTGGATTTTTGATTTAAGCAGCGTTCGGTTCATTAAGGATCACGCTCGCAGTTTCGCGGACAATTGAGACTCACATTCAGCAATCACATTCTGCACAACGTTGTCAATCTCTTCTGCCGTCAGCGTGCGGTCCGCAGCCATAAAACGACAGGTGATCAGATATGATTTATGATCGGGATCAATCTGTTTCCCACGATACTGCCCCCCGAAGGAAGTACTGTGCAACAACGCCCCAGCGGACCTTTTGACCGCTTCTGACAACTGAACCCAGGATACCGATTCAGGCAGCACAAAATTCAGATCTCGAGAGATTGACGGGAAGCGGGGCAACGGCTGATAAGTGCGAGATGCTTCAAATAAATCTTCGATGACTGGCAGACGCAGCTCGGCGACGCAAACCGAATCCTGCAGGTCGCTGCGATCCAGTGTCTCGCGGCTGAGTTCCCCCAGCCAGCCCCAGATGATCCCGTTAAGACTTACAATCGCCCCGCGACCGGACAAGAATTCAGGATGAGATGCCGGTGCCGTTGTCAGCATTGCGTGCGGCGCCAGTCTGGCGGCCAGTGACTCTACGACACCCATCAGCTGCGCAAAAGGTCGCCCGGATACAATTCCGATGGTCAAAGGCTCCGCCTGATTTTCCGGCTGCCCGAGACCCGCCGATAAATAGACGCGAGCCACCTCGAAAAGTTCTGCATTGGGATAGCCGTGTCTTTCATTCTGACGCCGGCAAGCCAGCAAACTGGGAATCAGACTTTGACGCAGCTGATTCTCGTGACTTCGACTGGAATGACTGACAGAAACGGCTGGAATATCTCCTGCGGGCCGGAACAATTGTCGCTGTTGTTCGCTGACAAATGACATCGTTAACGCTTCGGAGAGTCCGCTGGCGGCAAGTTGCAATCGCACCGCATCGACCACACGTTCACGCGAAGTTTTCGCAGTTGCTACCACAGGTAAAGTGGCATCGTTTGGAATGTGTTCGTACCCGTGAATCCTCGCGATTTCTTCGATCAGATCACACTCACGCAACAGATCGGGACGCCAGCCAGGTGGTTCAAATAACGCGGTCTCTGCGTCCCGCTCGCGGCACGTCAGACCGAGACGTTCCAGGATTTCGACGCATTGATCTGTTGCGATGTTAATTCCAAGCACGCGTGAAACCCGCGCAAATCGTAACGGAACCGCATTACGCTGATTAGAAACCGGTTGTCCGGCCACTATCGAACCGGTTAGCAACGTGCCACCGGCAACTTCCAGAATCAGTTCACAGCAGCGACGTGAGGCCCAGTCCAGTGATTGTCGATCGACTTTGCGTTCAAAGCGGTAAGACGACGGACTATGCAGTTTCAGCGACCGCGCCGTCGCTCGAACGGAAAGTGATGAGAAAGCTGCTGCTTCAATGAGGACATTCGTCGTAGCGTCGGAAATCTCTGTCTCTAAACCACCCATGACTCCGGCCACAGCGACCGGCCGGAGGCTATCCGCTATCACACACATTTCTTCCGTCAAGGTATACTGCCGCTGATCAATGGCGGTAATCGTTTCGCCTTTCCTCGCATGACGAACGACAAGCTGCTGTCCGTTAAGACGATCGAGATCAAAGGCGTGCAGCGGCTGTCCGCATTCCAGCATCACAAAGTTTGTGACATCCACGACGTTGTTGACGGAATTGATCCCAACGGCTGCCAGGCGATCTTTGAGCCAGACGGGACTTGGCCCGACTTTCACACCGCGAATGACACGTCCGTGATATTCCGGGCAGAGTTCCGGGCATTCGATCGTGATCGCTGCGGCGGTGGCGACCGCAGGACCGGATTCGACAATGTCCGCCGACGGAATGGTGAGCGGTCTGTCAAACAGCACCGAAACTTCACGTGCCACCCCGATGTGGCCCAGGCAATCAGGCCGATTGCTGGTAACTTCCACATCGATCGCGGTATCTGGAGCCGAGAGACCTTCCGTGACGATGTGGAATTCTTCCAGATTGAGTCCCGACATGGTCAGCCGATGAGTCAGTTCTTCCACGGTCGGTGGCAGCGGCACATATTTGGCCAGCCAGTTCTTGCTTACAATCATGACTCAATGCAACGCCAATAATAGACGCCCGAAGATCGCCACCTGCGACAGGCAATGCAGAATCAGTGGCCATCAAGGCCGCAGTCACAGATTCCACCCGACAAATCCCGGAAGCAATCCATTGTAGCGTAACCTTCCAGCGTCGTGAAGGATTCTTCGAAACACACACTTCCTGCGGTGCAGTCACGGATTTTTGCCCCGGACAGCCAGGCTGATTTGAGCACACAAAACAGAGTCCGCATGCGGATCAATTTTCAAAAATTACGCCGATTCACTAACGTTGACCTCGTGAATCTCGATCATTCGATTGAGTTTTGTAATTGCCAGTACTTCCCGAACATCTGCGCTGGGGTTGAAAAGCTGAACGACCAGGGGAAGATCAGGGATCCGAGTTAAAGACACAAGCAAGCCCAGCATGCCACTGGGTACAAGGCGAACGCCGGTGACGTCGAAAGCCACGGTGGAAGATTTATTGGCTTTCAGGAGATCCGTAATCGCTGCGCGATAGTGCGCCACGTTGAATTCTGACGGCACATCCCGCCCCGCAAACCCCAAAACAGTGACGGGGCCGACGCTGTAAACTTTGAGCAGCCCGTCTTCGGTCAGAGCGTACTGCTGTTCAAAATCTTCTGCCGCCAAAGGGTTGCCGTTGTCATCATTCGGCATGGAATTTACTCCTGAGAAATCATCAAAATTACCATTACTCACTATACCAATTAGTGTCAGGCACACCAATCGCTAACCCTGAAAAACACAAAATTGCAGGCAGCCGAGCGGCCCGCTGAGTTTAGGAACTCCGGATTCGGGGAATTTCAATCCGGAAGAGGTTCAAGACCGGATTGCCGATTTGAAATCAGAATCTGGTTGGTATGGTGTGGCCCTGCTTCCGGCGTTGCCGGACAGGACCGCGATCCCAGGGCTTTAAAAGTGAAATATCCGGCTTTGCTTCCCCAACACCTGTCCCCCGATTCACCGCGCACCTTGAAATCTGTCTCTGACCGGCTGCTGGCGGAACTCAGCGCCGAACTCAGAGGTCCGAATGTCCTCGTGTTGCTCATGCACGGCACAACGCTCGCATCGGCACTCCGTGAATTACGTCCTGACCTCAACTTCACATTTTTTACTACCGAACATTTCTTCTTCCGAACGCTGCATGCGTTTCATGCCGAAGCGCTGGAAACATCGAAATCCGTCAATATCGTGTGTGCGGCGGACCTGCCCGACCAGATATTCGATGAGGTGATTTTTGCAACACTCTCGGGTGATTCTTCGGAATTGGCTCAGGACCTGATCCAGGCAGCACATCAGCGGCTGCGTGTCGGTGGTCGATTGTTGGCTTCCACGAATAATCCCAGGGATCGCTGGGTCCAGCAGCAGCTGAAGTCGATCTTCAGCAAAGTTGAAGTCCGGAAACACAAACAAGGAACCGCCTGTATCGCCACAAAAACGAATCAGCTGCGCAAAGAAAAAGGGTTTCGTGCCAGATTTGCATTTCGTCAGGGGGAGCGACTGGCGTTTGTCGAGAGTCGCCCGGGGGTGTTCTGTCATCGCCGCGTTGATGGAGGCGGCCGAGCGCTGATTCGTTCGCTGGAATTGCTGAAACGATCGGACGTAGCGCCCGAATTCGAGCCGAAGCGGATCGTGGAAATGGGCTGCGGTTCCGGGGCGGTGTCCGTGGCGGCGGCGATTGAGTACCCTGATGCGAGGATTCTGGCAGTCGACAGCGATGCACGCGCTATCGAATGTACGCAACGCTCTGCGGCTTTGAATGAGATTACCAACATCGAAACGCTGTTGACGTCGGACGGAGTCGTGCCTGAGCCAGGAACGTGGGATTTGCTGCTCGGCAACCCCCCGTATTACTCCGATTACAGAATTTCAGAGCTCTTTCTGCAGGCGGCACGTACGGGGCTGCGCGAAGGGGGAAGAATCCACATCGTCACGAAACTGCTTGAATGGCATCAGGCTCGCATGGAACAGCTGTTCGGTGACGTAACTCAGCACGTCATCAGTGAGTATACAATCTTCACCGCGTTGGCCCGCAACAAACCTGGCTCAAAGACCCGTCGCTAACTGTGCGTCGGTAGATTCCAGACGCTGGCAGAGCATCTGAATTTCGTCCAGATCCATACTCCTGCGGCAGGCGTCATCTTTGGCTGGTTCCCGCAGTTCCAGCATGATCGAACTGCGAACATAGCGCAAGCCGCGCAGCAAAACATCGCGTTCATGAGGGGTCATCTCAATCTGCATCAATCCTTTTGACACAACATCGGCTCCGCTAGACATTCGCCGTTGACTTCGGACACCTCCTGAATCCGAGATCGGCATCAGTGACGCTCACCCAGGTGTCTTCACACGGGTCAGCACAATTTCTGGCTCAGCCCTGGCCAGCAACTTTGAAAGTGTACGTCTCAAATCGTCCATGCTCAAGCGGTGAAAATAAATGAACCGTCCGCAGCGGCCATTTTTGCGCGAAAGAAAGTGACTGGGAAGATTCGGGAACTTAGCCGTTCCCAAACCGGATGGCCAGAGAAACGGGATGCACAGCGCAAGATCTGCACATCTGATCATTCCGGACATCGCGGTTGAATTTCACTTAAGTTTTCGAGCCGGCACGCAATGAACCCTGGCGGTATGCTTCCGCCATGGCCCGCGGGATTTCAGATTCGGACAGTACAACCTCGGCCTGATTTTCCTGAGTACGCGCGCGCATTTCCTGCTCAAGCGCTACAGCCGCGGCACGTCGCTCTTCTGCGTGAGCGCGCGCGATTCGCATGTCCGCCTCGGCCTGATCGGCCTGAAGTCGGGCACCCACGTTATCCCCAACGTCGATATCGGCAATGTCGATTGAGACGATCTCGTATGCGGTTTGTGAGTCAAGTCCTTTGGCCAGCACGGCCCTCGCAATCAGCATCGGGTTTGCCAAAACTTCCTTGTGGCTCTCGCAGGATCCAATGGCTGAAACGATACCTTCGCCAACACGAGCGATAATTGTTTCCTCGGTGGCCCCGCCGATGAGCTGTTTAATGTTGGTCCGCACGGTAACGCGAGCTCGGGCCTTCAGCTGAATGCCATCGCGGGCGACTCCGTCAAGCGTCGGACGCCCTGAGCGGCCTGGATCAGGACAGTCAATCACTTTGGTCTTCACGCTCGTCTGCACGGCTTCGAGGACATTGCGTCCGGCAAGGTCGATGGCGGCGGCTGTTTTCCAGTCGAGGTCAATCTGGGCTCGATGCGCCGCAATTAACGCACGGATCACCAGTGGAACATTACCGCCCGCCAGGTAGTGCGATTCCATCGCATTCGTCGTGATATCGTCCAGACCGGCCTGGACCGACATGATCCTCGTATCGACGATCAGCTGCGGATTCACTTTCTTCAGCTTCATCACGACCATTTGCAGCGGCCCGATGCCCGCGCCCGACATAAACGCCCGGAACCAAAGTGATCCAACCGATGCGAAGACGCCAAGGAACACCAGCATCAGAACACCAAAAATCAATGCGACACCGGCCACGAGCATCTGCGGAAATGTCAACTCTGCCAGCCCCGCGGCAACTTGAAATGCATGTCTTTCCAGCATCGTGTTCTTTCCTAAGAATACTCCGGACTCCTCCTGCCCCCGTCAGCGAAATACCGACGAGCAGGTGGACCTCCCGGATTGTATGACGACCGATATCGAATTCGCAATCGAATCAGCCTGACTGGCAAACAGCTCGAGCAGTCGTTGATTTCGGTAGGTCCAGCCTGCCGGGCTCAGCTTTACCCGGAAAAAATTACAAGTCTTGGCACAATTTACAAAGCTCGTGATCGTAGATCAA
>JAGQQS010001240.1 GCA_020426105.1 Planctomycetaceae bacterium | reverse complement strand
CAAATTAAGCTGTAACACACCACTAATGGTTCACAATAAATTCACGAGTGTTGATCAGCGCCCACAGAACACCTCGGACACCATCGACGGGATCAGCTGAATCGGAGATGTACATTTCTGCCGTCTGTAGCTCATCATCCGTCGGGAACCGGGAGAGCGTTCGCAGGTACGCCTCGTTAATAATTTCCATCACGTTCCAGGTCGGCACCACCGGCGTCCCTACGGTCTTCTCCGATTCCGAATCCGTCGGGGACTTGTCATCATCTTCCGTTGCCGGTGCATCCAGTTGCTTCGCGCTTCTCCTGACTTTTTGTAACTGATCGTGGAGGCGCTTCGCCTGCTGTGTCTTCCCCGCTTCTTCGGCAGCCGCAATCTGCTCCTGAATCCGCTGGATCTGAACCTTCAAACGCCGCATTGCACCTGCCCGGGCTTTTTTTTCGTCACTCTTCTCTGGCTGAGATTTTCGTTCGAACGGCAGGTTGTATTCATGGGCGATCTGGACCAGCCACCCGTCATCGTCATCGATCATCGAAAGTAACTGACCATCGTTGCGAACAAAGATCGTCTGCAACAAACTGGGCTCTTCCGTGCGATCGCAGTCACAATTGGTATCGCGAATTGATCGGCCGAAAACCGTCAGTGCGTAGTCCGCGGGATTTGTGTTTCTGGCTTTCAACGCTGATCCCGGAATCGTCAGTGCTCGTCGGTTCAGGACGGTCACGAATTCTGCGTACTTCCGGTCATTGCGCGTCGCCTGCGTCATCATGTCGAAGGCAATCTCTGCCGGCAAGCGACGAGGAACTGCACGGCTGAAATTGCGTTCATCCAGACGATTGGTCGAATTCGGAATCCAGCTCAATTGATAGGTCCGACTGTTCAGGATTTCCCGATGCAGCCATTTCATATCAAAGTGATGTTCAATAAATCCCCGCGCGAGATATTCCAGCAATGGTGCGTTAACGGGAGGATTCGCCAGATTAAAATCATCCGCCGGTTGCACGATCCCCGCGTTGAAATAGTTCGCCCAAACGCGATTCACAAAGGCTTTGGCGAACAAAGGATTGTCGGGGGAACGTAACCAGTCCATCAACGGCTGACGCACATCTTCATATTTGGTTAAGTCAACTACAGGACCCGCCAGAATCTTTGCCGTAGTCGGAACGACACCTGCCCGGGCTGCTTTGCCTTTCTGTGGCTTTTTGTCCTTGTTCCGTTTAGCCTGTCCGGGTTTTGCTTTGACGGCAAAGACTTCCGCGAGCGGGATTGTTGCTCCTGCCGTGAGCTTCGCGGCCAGCACCTTTCGGAGGTCATTGCCTTTTAGTCCCTCGGTGCCTTCGAATCCGGCAACCATTGCGTCATACTCCTGCTTCGCGTCAGGGCGCGGATTCTGTCGAGCCGAAGTGCCTTTGAAAAAGCCTTCGAACTGCTGGAAATCGTCCTGAGTCCATTGATCAAACGGATGCTTATGACATTGGGCGCACTGGATCCGCGTGCCGAGGAACGTATACGCGAAGCCAATCACACGATCTTCAGATGTTTGAAAGTTTTGGCGTGCCCAGAAGTGTGGAA
>JAGQQS010001239.1 GCA_020426105.1 Planctomycetaceae bacterium | reverse complement strand
TCGTCACGGGCCACGTGCGGTGTCAGATCCGGCCGAGTTGCTCCATATAGTTTTGTGCGCTTAAAAATCTCATCCGCATCAATATCACGTGACAACAAAGCCTGAAGCTGCGGCTGATTCAACAGTGAAGGAAACCAAACGGCCAGAAGATCGGGTTCAAAAAGCCGCAGTTCACAATACAGGGCAATGAGTTCACGCCAGGCTTCGATTCGTGAGTCGGGATCGATCAGTCGATGCTCGCTTCTGAGCACGAAATGGGCTTCGTCAAACTCAACCTGCCCGATTCCTGCGATGCGTTCCTGAATGTCAGACCGCTTCAGTTTAAGCTGACACTTAAGAATTAACTCACGATCAATCTGCGCGTGAAACAGTCGCCGCCAGACCTGCTGCAGCAGTTCCTGCAGCGGCCATTGTTCCAGCTCGCCTTCATCCGGCTGACTGATCAGCAAACATTTCTCCGGCAGGTCTGAAAACGTTGTCAGGCCCAGCTCATCGGGATGTGCCAAATGCCGCACATCGATCGCCGCCACCACCTGGCTCTCTGTATGCGGAATTGCACCGGACAGCTTTGCGAATCCGAATTGCTCACGAATCACACGACGAATTACCCGCCCTTCGACAAGATACGCCGATGCGTCCGCATGCGACAAGGCTCGACGCAACTCTTCGATGCGGGAAATTCCATTCACCCGTGACACCCTTTCCCTCTCTTTCAAATTCCGGACTTTACTCGCGAGAACGAAGAGTACTTTAGAAGAGTTGCCCAAAAAAGTAACCCAAGGCAGACACCGAAAAACACGGGATCGGACAACCTGTCCACCTATCACGCATGCGTCGGCGAAGAAACGTGTCACACCTTGAGACAGGATTATGTCGTGCACAGGGTACGGGATATCGACGGAGGTGGAGCACGCGGTGAAGGAGCAGGATATTGGCAGACCAAAGAGTTCACGGCTCGCATGCTTGCCAGCGATCAGAACAAAGACGGCCATCTCGAGAGATCTGAAGCTCCGGGAATTCTCCTGGCTCATTTTGAAAAGATCGATCGCAATCAGGATGGCAAACTCAATCCTGAAGAGCTGGATACTGTCACAGACTGGCTCAACTTCCAGCATCAACCTGGCATCCCTGTAAGCAACTCACTCGATGCCAAAACAGCGGCCGCCGCAAAGCCGTCGATACCCAAATCGGATCCTGTGCAATAAACGGCCAAACATTATTATGCCGCGTGTCTAGTTGAGGCAAATCCCTTAACGGGAACGCGAACGGTCACCGGGCTTAGGAGTCACAACCGATCCGGCATGTTCGGCCGGAAGAATGTGAACCGAACAATCCGCTGTCAAGCTTTAGAAGGTGAGCCACCAGCGTGTTCGATAACCATCTGAACTTTGGGCCGTGAAATTGTCAAAACAGGAAGATGCCGAAAGGACTCACGTTGTTCAGCATGCGTTATCTTCAGGTTCTGGATTCGAAAGGTTAATGTCTTGTATTTTCCTGGGTGAGATGCCACCATCCCCTTCGTGGTTATATTTACCGTAAATTGCGTGAAGCGCGCGTGCCTGTGGGGTGCCATGGACACTTGTCAATCATATTGACAGTCAACCGCCGAAGTTCACCGTGATATACACTTCAGGAAATCGTCTGGATGACAGTCCGCAAGCTAAAAAATGTCCATCCGATCGGGATATTGCTCGCTGCTCATCTCCCTCTTCTTATCAGCTATTACTTCAGCTTATG
>JAGQQS010001238.1 GCA_020426105.1 Planctomycetaceae bacterium | reverse complement strand
TAGAAAACGACGTTGAATTGCGATTTTGGGATGCGCTGGCTGCACAGGAAGTCCAAACGATTCTTCAACGGCTGCGAAAGTTGGCAGAACGTAGCTTGACCATTGCTGAGCGACAAAAAGAAGGAAAACTGGCGTCAAAAGCTGATGTCTTACAGGCTCGCGTCCAACTGAAAAGCGTAGAGCTGCTCGAACGAGAAGCTGCTGCTCGCTATGAGGCGGCATGGAAGCAACTTGAAACCGTCACGGGTTGCCCTGGCCTTCAGACGCTTCCGCTCAGCGGAGGATTGCCTGAGGATTTTCCTGAATTGGATTGGGATTCCTCGTATCAACGCCTGATGCAGGAAAGTCCGCTGATTCAGGCCGCGAAGGCCCGCTCCCAACATTTTCAGGGGCAATACAGTCTGGAAGTCGCGAACCGGGTGCCCAATGTCAATGTGCAAGTTGTGGCCGATCGAGACAGCAATCAAAAGGTCTCCTCGGTGAGCACGTTACTATCGATGCCGATTCCCGTTCGAAATCGAAACCAAGGGAATATCCAACGTGCGGCGGCTGAAACTCGCGAAGCGGCTGCCGAAATCTCCCGGACGGAATTGGCACTTCGAGATCAATTGGCTGAAACATTCAAAAGGTATCAGAGTGCCAAGGCTGGAATTGAAGTTCTTCATGTGGGTGTCATCCCCGATGCCGAAGAGGTGCTTAAGCTCACCATCACCTCCTACGAGGCGGGAGAGGTGGGATTTCTCAACGTCTTGACGGCTCAGAAAACGCTGGTGGAGTCGAGAATTGCTTATATCGAATCGCAAGTGGAAGCTGCGCGGGCACAGACGGAGATCAATGGATTACTGCTCACAGGGGCATTGAATCCCGCGGAACTGGGAACGGCTTTGCAGTCACAACCTGGAGCGTCGAGCCGAAGAGCGATCTTGAATCAAATGGAAGGAGGAGGCGGGAACGGTTTACTACCCGCTGCCGTTCAAACGGGTGGAGGCCCGTGAGCCGCGAAATCTGTAACGATGACAGTCTGGTCACTTTTACATCTTGTCTGCATCTGTACGCAGGAGCCATCAGAGATTCGTCGTTAAATTATTCGAAATGAATCTTGAGAAAAAATCGATGGACCCGGAGTTGACACTCAACCGATAATGTAGATACAACCACACACGACCGGTGGGTGGCGGGAGATTAATTGTGAATCGCGTTCTGACCTTTATCACACTTTTTAGCTTTGCACTGCAGCAGTTCACCTGCTGTTGTGGAAGTGTGCATGGTGCTGTTCAGGCAGAATCGCATCCTGAAAACCAACTGTCTGACTTGGAAAGTGATAAGCATCCTTGTCATCACCACCATTCAGAAGAGTGTCCGGACTCTGAAGGGACACAACTTCCCGATCAGAACCCCTGTTGTCCAGATGGACACCATTTGTGTATTTCGACACATCTGGTGGCGTTGAACTCGTCCAGAGTCAGTCTCGATGAGGTTCCCGCACTCTGCATTTGGACATTGCCAATGCCAACTCCGCTGGCGTGCTTTGCTGAGCTTGCTCGTCTTGAGTTAGTCAGAGTATCCGATCCAGGAGGCCTCGCCCCCTCGCTGGAACGTCTCTGCGTTTTTGTGATTTGAGTTCTCGCGATTGATTTCGCTGAGACCGATCCGCTGCAGATCTTGTGTTTCAGGAATGATGCTTCTCGCGGTTGAATGCCAGTTGAAGCTCATGTCCGACATCGCTCACCTGATCAAAAGTCCGTCGGTGCACCTCGCATCGATCTAGGATTTCTCAGATTGCTGCAGCACACTTTCTTATCGCTATTGCCGCTGAATGATTCAGTGGCCGGAATTGCCAGGCATTTCAAATCAAGACGGTGTTGTTCTGCTCACGTGGTTTCGGGATTGTTTCCCGGCCAATCGACTGAGTTCATTCAGAACTGTCTTGTTTCATTGTGTACACGAAAGGGTTGATCATGTTTGCAGACTTATCCGTCAATACCGCCTTCTCAAGGTTCGCCACGCTTGTGGTCGCTTTGGCTCTCGCCATGCCAATGTGCGTTGCTGCTGATGATGAACACGAACATGCAGAAAAAGGCCCGCATGGTGGCCCCCTCATTGAGCTTGGGGACGAGGAATACCATGCAGAATTGATGCTCGATGAAAAGGGGGGCGTGGTCACCATATATCTTCTGGATGGAAAGGCCGAAAAGTCAGTCGCAATTGAAGCCAAGGATGTTCTGATCAATCTCAAACACGGAAAGAAGCCGGAACAGTTCCGCCTGAAAGCCGGACCGATCAAAGGGGATCCCGAAGGCAAATCCTCTCGGTTCAGTTTGAAAAACGCGGAACTGATTGAGGATTTGCATCATGAAGAAACCTCGGCTCAGCTTCGGGTGAATATCTCCGGTAAGGCATACTCCGGGAAAATCGACTTGAAGCACGATGAAGATCACGACCACAAGGATGAAAAGAAGTAGGCGTTTTGATTCCACTCACTGCAGTGGCTGGCGTTCCCCAAATGTTACCACTGTGGCGAATTGGCCCGGGGCGGTCGTTTTGACCGCTCCGGTGTTCTCTGGTCCTCATACGAGATGAGTTCTCATGTTAAAACGATTCCTTAGCCGCACGTTACTTGCCTTACTGTTTGGCGGCGCGCTCTACGGAGCCTATCAACTTGGAAGCCGCAGTGAATCATCTCGCTCGACCGGTTCAGCCGCATCGGAGGTGAAAGACGAGCATGAGGGGCATGCTCACGGACAGGAAGAAAACCCGAATCAACTGCCACTCAGTGATCAGGCCCGGAAGAACCTGAATTTGAAACTCGGGGAAGTCTCACTCTCAGACTATTGGAGGACGGTTGTCGTCCCAGGTGAAGTGGGGGAAAAGCCGGGGCATAGCGAAAGTCGGATCACGGCAACGATCAATGGGATCATTCTTCAAGTTCATGTTCTGCCTGGACAAACTGTCAAACCGGGTGATCCTCTGTTTGATGTTCAGGCGACCGGCGACGTACTGGCCAATGCCCAGTCCACTTTGCTGAAAACTCTGCAGGAGATTGAACTTGTCGATGCCGAACTCAAGCGGCTGAAACCAATCACCGAACAAGGAGCCGTTCCGGGTGTCCGGTTATTGGAAAAGCAATACGAGAAGCAGCGATTAGAATCATTACGGCAAGTTCAGGTGCAAGAACTGCTCGTGAGAGGTCTCACTGTCGATCAGATCGACGAGATCGTTGAGACTAAAATTCTCCTTCGACAATTCACTGTGTACGTTCCTGGTGGAAAAGCTGTTGCTCCGGTGAAGGCGACCAACAGAAATCGTAAACCGTCCATTGTGCCGATCAGCCTTCAAAAAGAAGCCGAGGGGATCGGGGCGGCTTCTCGGGATCTTGTCTATTCAGTGGAAAAGATCGACATTTTTCCAGGAAAACAGGTCCAATCAGGAGACGAATTGTGTGATTTAGCGCTCCACACCAACTTGCAGATCATCGGGATGGCTTTTCAAAGCGAATCCGATTTGATCAGCAGTGCAATGGAAGAACAGCGATCAATCACTGCGATCTTCGACACCAGTGACACGCAAGCGATTGAACGTAAGGACTTGCAAATTCAATACGTTGATAACGTCGTCGATCCGAATTCTCGACTCTTTCGCTTCTATATCCCGATTCAAAACGAAATTGTCCGTGATCTTGATGGGCCCGAGGGGGTCAAGTTCAGAGCTTGGCGTTTTAAGCCGGGCCAGAGAGTTCAATTGATGGTTCCCGTCGAGCATTGGGAAAGTGAAATTGTACTTCCGACCGAAGCGGTCGTGAAAGAAGGAGCGGATGCATATGTCTTCCGTTCAAATGGGAATTTGATGGAAAGAGTTCCTGTTTCCATCAAGCACGAAGACCCACGGACATCCGTTTTGGCGAACGATGGGAACCTTTTTGAAGGTGATATCGTGGCTTTGAATGAGGCATACCAAATGAATCTGGCTCTGAGAAAGCAGCAGGGGTCGGGCGTCGATCCGCATGCAGGACACAATCACTGATCCAAAGTTTTTACACAACAAATTGCTTTCTCTCAGCGAGAGATTCATGAACTCACTGATTCGCTTCGCCTTACATCATCGCCTGCTCGTAATCGCCTTGTCGCTGGTGACATTGCTTGGGGGAGGGTACATCTGCAGCACGCTTCCCATTGACATATTTCCGAATCTCACTCGACCGCGAGTCACAGTGATGACGGAAGCCGCCGGATTGTCTCCTGAAGAAGTGGAGGCTCTGGTGACTTTCCCGCTTGAGACAGCTTTCAATGGGGCGACCGGTGTTGAGGCGGTACGGAGTTCGTCCGGTATCGGTCTTTCAGTGATTTATGTCGAGTTTGGTTGGAATACCGATGTCTACAAAGCCCGTCAGATTGTCAATGAACGCCTGGCAATTGTGAAATCACAATTGCCGGAAGGGACAGAACCTCAGCTCACACCAATCAGTTCGATCATGGGGCAGATCATGATGGTTGGCATGTGGAGCAAGGATGGAAGCACGAAGCCCCTTGAAGTCAGAACTTTGGCTGATTGGGTCGTTCGGCAGCGTCTCTTGACGATTCCGGGTGTCTCGCAAGTCATCGTGATGGGAGGGGGACGAAAGCAGTACCAGGTACAAGTCAACCCGGACTCATTGATTGCTTTCGGGGTGTCGCTGGAGGAGGTCGAGAGAGCATTGCAGGAAAGCAACCAGAATGCGACAGGGGGCTATCTGGAACGAGCGTCCATGGAGTATCTGGTTCGGGGGATCGGTCGAGCCACAACCCCATCACAAATCGGAATGACGGTAGTGAAAAACGGAATTCGTCCCATTCTCGTTCGGGACGTCGCGACAGTTGTTGAAGGGGCACAAATCAAACGAGGCGACTCTTCCGTGAACGGAGAGCCAGCGGTAGTGCTGACGATTGCGAAGCAGCCCGATGCTGACACGCGCCACCTGACTGAAGCCGTTGAAAAGGCGATTGAGGAAATTCAGAAGTCGTTTTCGCAAACGAACCCCGATCTGATTCTCGATGCCAGCTTGTATCAACAGAAAACATTCATCGAATACGGTGTTCATAATGTTGTTGAGGCTCTACGGGACGGTGCGATTCTGGTCGTCATCATCCTGTTTTTGTTTCTGATGAACCTAAGGACAACGTTCATTACTTTGACAGCCATTCCGTTGTCGTTAGTCCTGACTGGTCTGTTTTTCTACATCACCGGGATGTCCGTCAATGTCATGACGCTCGGCGGCCTCGCAGTCGCGATGGGGGAACTTGTCGATGATGCGATTGTTGATATTGAAAACGTCTTTCGGCGCCTCAAAGAGAATTCGCACGCTGAGCAACCTTTACCCCCACTGACCGTGATCTATCATGCCAGCCTGGAAGTCAGAAGCTCTATCGTTTTCAGCACGATGTTGGTCCTTCTCGTCTTCGTGCCTTTGTTTGCTCTCTACGGTATTGAGGGACGACTTTTTGCCCCATTGGGAGTGGCCTACATTGTTTCGATTCTGGCATCTCTCCTGGTTTCGCTGACAGTGACGCCGGTGTTGGGAAGCCTCCTTTTGTCCAGATCGAAAGAGGGGAACGAAGAGCATGACGGACTGCTGCTCAGGATTCTCAAACGTCTTGCGACACCGATACTTCGCATGAATTTTCATGCGGGGGCCAATTCCGTCGTTCTCGTGGTTATTTTTGCTTCGATTCTTGGGAGCGGCATCCTTTTATCCCGTCTGGGGACTGATTTCCTGCCACCGTTTGACGAGGGTGCCGCGCAGGTGAATGTTGTCCTTCCTCCCGGCAGTTCACTGGAACAGTCCGGCAGGGCAACGCGAATGGTTGATGAAGCATTCAAGCGGCACATCGTCAATCTCGAGCATCCAACAGGCTTGATTCGGAGCTTTGTCCGAAGAACAGGCCGGGCCGAATTGGATGAGCATGCCGAGGGGGTAAATATCAG